>JAOZNO010000232.1 GCA_029933755.1 Bacteroidales bacterium
GAATAGCTATTACGCAGAGTTTCACAAAGAATACGCAAAGATACACAAAGAACGTCCTGTATAAAAACGGATGTTTTAAAAGTTTAGTTATCAGGAATATATAGTGGCGTACATGTCTGTAAATCATTAAACACTAAAGACATAAACATACATGCGAAACAACAGTAAACTAGGAATCAGAAAAAAGAATTGCTATTTTACCTTAATCAACTTATAGCTTTTATCAATTTTGATTATCCCAAACCAGTTGTTTTCAAACCCACTTGATGGTGATAGTCTCTGAAAGTTAAATGAGTACATTAAACCACTTTTTTTCATGCTCATATCAGCAGGTAAACAAAACTGAAAGTGTTTACCATATTTTTTCATCACATTTAAGAAATAGTACGAAATGTCGTATCCCAGGTAGCTGTATAAGCCAGGCTCTTCATTAAATGCATTTGTGTATTGGTAAAGAAAGTTTTTAATCGTTTTGTTGTCGTAATCAATGTATGATGTTGTACCGTAATGGCAATTTAAATTAGCAAGGTATTCAATTTGAATATTACGGAAACTCTCCCAGGATTTCATTCCGTATATGGTAATCTTGTAACGATTTTTATTGAAATTAAGTCGTGTTACAATATCCGTAATAAATGCTTCATCATTTGAAGGTATAAGTACAATATTATCTAAGCCAATAGATAATGCATCTAAAACACCATCTATTTTGCTTATTTTGTAGTTAACTTGTTTAAAAACAATTTCGTTTATATTTTCATAAGAGGCAAATGTCTTTACCAGGTGACTTTTAAATAGTTCAATTGATTTTTCTTCCTGTTTTGTACCATTGTGAATAACAATTATACTACGATCATAAGAGTTTGCCAGATATTTTGAAATATTGGCAATTTTTGTACCCTGCGAAGGGTTTGTCATAAAAATAAAAGGGTTTGTTTTCACCAAACTACTTGAACTTTGTGGTACAGGTGAAACAATATTTATTTTGTGTTGTTGCGCAAAGCTTGCAGCTAATTTGAAATTTTCACTATAAACCGGGCCAATTATTAAATCAACAGTTTCTAATTCTGATTTATTCAAAATATCCTGCACCTTACTTAAGCTTCTTTGCGTATCATAAACAAATAACTCAATAGAAACGCCTGATTTTTTTAATCGATCGATAGCTATAAGAAAACCCTGGTAAAACTCAAAAAACTTTTCTGTATTTTTATAGTATTTACTGCTTGTTGTAGATGACGAATTGTTTTCATTAATGAAAAGTGGCAACATTAGTGCTACTTTAAATTTAATAAAACGATTGTAATGGAATTCATTACAAGGTATTGTTCCTGCTTCTTCAAAATACAAAGGGTCATAATCATAATACTGAACTTCCTCAGAATTATTGTGGTCAATTATAAGTGTTTCCGAAATGCTATAATTATGTTTCGGTATCTTAAGTGTTTGCCCTATTTTTAAACCTCCCTGTGATGTTTCAGGGTTTAGTCTGTTAATGGTTGTTATATTCACCCTGTATCTTTGAGCTAATGAAAACAGCGTTTCACCAGGTTTTACTTCATGAAAATAATAATCACTTTCTGTTTGATTTGATCCATTGCTAACTTTAGGTATTTTTAAAACTTCGCCAAGTTTAATAAGTCCACCTTTTACCTGCGGGTTGTTTGCTAAAATATCTTCTTCAGAAACATGATATTTATTTTTAATGAAATAGAGGGTCTGCTTAGCCTGAACCGTATGATAAATAAAATCATTGTCGTTACCTTCTTTTACTTTCGTAATATCTTCAGCTACAGGTATTTTTAATTCCATCCCACTTTTTAAGCGACCAGATAACAATGCTGAGTTTTCAGAAATAATTTCCTGAATGGAAACTTGATAAGCATTGCTGAGTGAATATAGAGTTTGACCTCTTTTTACCTTATGGAGATAATATTTTTTTCCAAGAATAAATACTTGTTTGTCAGATTTTTTAATGCTTCCATTGTTCTGTGCGTAATTTATCGTTGTTGTTTGTGCAATTAACAGAATTGTAAAAAGTAATTTGATAACAGTCTTCATGTGTCTATATTTATTGTTTTTTATTGTTCGCAGTATATCGTATGGCTAAAGTGCTTTTACTATTTTTTTTCTGTAAAGATAGTGATTAAAAAGGCTCTATTCCATTAATTTTATTATTGGTCTATTTGAGTCAACTATATAAAATTATGAATGAATGAGTTGTTCGCTTTTTACCATATAAAAAAACAAAATTAACAAAGTGATGTAGCAAAACAAAAAAAAATAATTAGCTTTGAAGCTGTTAATGAGAAAAAATATTTTTTGATAGTTTTAATGTTAATAATATGTATCCTGATTTAGATAAACTATTTCGTAAATTTGGTAAGCTTACCAATGATGAAATAAATGATATTCATAAACGAGTACAACCTCTAAAATTAAAAAGAAACCAGTATTTTGTTGAAGAAGGTAAAATTGCTAACCATATGGCATTTATAGCTAAGGGATACTTAAGGATTTATTTTAATCATGAGGGTGAAGAGAGCACTAGGGATATTCCATCTGTAAACTCTTTTACTACAGCTTTTGCAAGTTTTATTACGAGAAAACCTTCTTTTGAAGTAGTTAGAGCCATAACAGATTGTGAATTATTCTTAATCCATCGAAACGATTTGAATGAATTGTATCAAAAATCTGCTGTGTTACAACAAATTGGCCGACGAATTATGGAGGAAATGTTTGTGCGAATGCAAAAAAGAATGTACTCACTACTTACACAAAATGCAGAAGACAGATACCGAACTCTTTTAAAAGAAAAACCTGATTTTATTCAAAATATCCCTTTGCAATATATAGCTTCTTATTTAGGAATAACCTCACAGTCTTTAAGTCGTTTACGAAGGAATATTTTTATTAACTGAGCACATTTTTAGAGGTTTAATCTAAAACTTAAAGGGTGTTTTATTGCAAAGCTATTCGATTAGATTTTTAGGTAGTGTGAATTATAGGCCAGCTTTATTAATTGTTTTGTAGTCTTTTCGAATTTTTTGTAAATAAAGTTGACATAAGAGCGTTAATTTCTTTGCAAATTTACCATATTATCAATAATTTTGTGTAGTAGCGATATTAAAAGAAAAACAATTTCGTTATTTTGTAAATACCTTACTGCCGAGGAAAAATGGGTAATGAGATTGTAGAAATAATAAAATAAAAAACAATGAGAAAAATAGCTCTAGTAATGTTATTGTTTGTAGTACTAACAAGTCATTTTAATGCGATTGGACAGGATGCAAAGTTCCAGGCACTTATTATGTATAATTTTACTAAATTACTGGATTGGCCTGATAAATCTGGTGATTTTGTAATTAATGTTATTGATAATGTTGAGCTGGCTAAGGAATTAGCAGATTTTACTGCAACACGAAAGGCGGGCGGTATACAAAATATTGTTGTAAATGAAATATTGACAAATGAACTTACAAAATGTCAGATGGTTTTTGTAGGGGCATCTGAAAGTGATAAACTTGATGAAATAATTAAAAAAACAGAAGGCAATAATACCTTACTTATTACTGAGAAAAATGGATTGACAGAAGAAGGAGCTGGTATCTCATTTGTAAAAAAGAATGGAGCCTGGAAATTTGAATTTAATGAGTTAAATATAAAAAAACAAGACTTGAAAGTGAGTTCTGATTTCAAAGAGCTTGGTATAGCTAAGTGATAGCAGATGTGTAAAAATGAATTTAATAAAATAAAAGAATAAGATAATATAGGGGGACAATACTTGTCTTCTTAATTAGTGCGTGTCTATAATGTCTGACATTTTAGTTTTTTAGTATGTAAAACTTATTTTAAGACTGGTAGAAGTTGGCAGTAAGCAGTCTACAGTACGCTGTAGTTTTGCAAGGTCTGCCTACTGAGAACTGCAGGCTGTTCTTGTTCCAGAATCGTAAAAAACATAAAAAAGCAAAAAAAACTTGACTTTATGAAGAGGTTCTAATCAGCTTAAGCTCTAATAATCTTTTTTTCACCCATTCCAAAAAAACCATCTAGTTTGACTTTTTTCCCGGGTGCATATTTTATAAATCCTTTAAAGTATCCAAATGGCCCTGAATAGTCTGATTTTAGAGCAACAATATTGAATTTAATTTTATTGTGTACTTCAGGAAAAAACGATAGCTCAACCATATTGTATTGATCTCTAATTAGCCATTCATTGTCTGTTCCATTTGGTCTGATAAATTTAACAGGAGGTAATAAGTACAATTTGTTACCTTTCCATAAACCATTTTCATTGAATTTTTCAGGGTTTATTGATTGATTATTAGTTAAATTGAACCCAATTAACTCTCCTTTCTCAATAGATGCACCTGTAACCCAATCATATTTCATATTATAGGGGTAATATCCTTTGTGGTCATCCATAATAGAAAACGAATTTTCAGATTTGAAATAAACTTTCGCTTTTCCATGCTCTAATTTCCCGTTAACTGGTGCAAGGTTTTTAAATGAGTACATTCCCCTGTTTTTACCAAAAGGAATGCTCACTACTATTGCCTTACTTAACTTGTTCTGTACTTTTATTTCAAAATTAGCTTTAATTGGTGGCAGTTTTCCTGTTTTTTTTATATCAACCTTTATTGAAACTAAATTATTTACTAAATTATTGAAAATTTCAATTTTAAAATTCTTATTCGAAAATTTTGACTCACTGTTCAGTAAATTATTTGCAATTTTTGTTTTCCAAAACGGTGCCCGTTGTTCATATTTAAACAATTGCTTGTTTATTTTATCGTAAAGAATAAACTGATTGATTGAAATAAGTTTAGCATTATATACCGCAATCAATATGAAAAAATCTTTGTTCCCCAGCTGAAAAGCCTGCCATTCTTTTAAACGTAAATATTTAAAAGCTTTAGGAGTTGGTATACCAAATGGTCTGTTTGCATCCAGATAATTTATATTGCTGATGCTGTCCGGAAAACAACCGAAGTTTATTTGTCCGGCAGTAACTAAGTCCAGAGGGTTTGATAAAATTTCCCGGAAATATTCTTTCATGAGCTAAATTTGTTTTAGTACCTTAATTTAATATTGTTGTATTTACTTCAACAGTGCTCAGTATAAGTTTTGGCAGAATTTGAATTAAATAACATGTAAATCTTGTCAAAACTTTTCCAGCTTGTCTGGTTTAGGGTAAGGTAAACTTGAATGAACTTCCTTTCCCAGGTTCACTTTCTACATGGATTTGGCCACCATGTTTTTCAACAAAATCTTTGCATAAAATTAAACCTAAGCCCGTTCCTGATTCTCTTTGAGTTCCTCTTGTGCTGAAAGCCGTATCAATTTTAAAAAGTTTATCAATCTCTTCTTTTCTAATTCCTATACCACTGTCAGTAACAGATATTTCTAGAATTTTTTCATCAAGGGGGTCTTCCGGGATAATAAATGATTTAGAAATCGTAATATTGCCTTTTTCTTCAGTGAATTTTACTGCATTTGAAATTAGGTTTCTTAATATGGACGATAACATGTCTTTGTCCGCATATATAATTAAACTGGATTGAATGCTCGAATTTACAGAAATTGATTTATTCGTAGCCATTTGGTCTAAGCCCTGTATGATTTCATTAATAAGGTTTCCTAAGCTTAATGGTTTAGGCTCATACTTTATTAAACCTCTTTGATTTTTAGACCATTCTAGTAGGTTTTCAAGTAGCTTGTAACTTTGTTGTGCTTGCTGGTTTAATAAATTAATTAATTTTTCAATTTGAGTTTTTTCAAATTCGTCAATTCTGTCAAGAATTAATTGTGTTGCACTTATGAATTGACCGAAAGGAGCTTTTAAATCATGAGAAATTATTGAAAAAAACTTATCCTTTGAAATGTTTAGTTCTTTCAGTTTTAATTCAGAAGTTTTTCGCTTTTCATCAGCCTTTTTTTCCAGGCTAATATCTTCAAGGATACCATCAAAATATAATACATTACCTTTATTGTCCTTAATTACTTTACCCTCATCTTTAACCCATATAATTTCTTTTTCTTTTGTTTTTGCCTGAAATTCATCGCAGTAATTTTCTGCATTAACCCATTGATTGATAGCTACTGACCTATATTCGCTTTCAACAAAAAGATTGTTAATGTTTATTTTTTTAAATTCCTTAGGGCTTTCGTAATGAAATATTTCTATTAAAGTTTTGTTTGCAAAAATAACAGATCCGTCTATTGTTGTTCTGTAAATACCTAATGGAATATTATTGATTAATTGTTGGTGTTCTTTCTTGAAATTGCCAAGCATTTCATTAAGCATTTCAGAACTATA
>JAOZNO010000233.1 GCA_029933755.1 Bacteroidales bacterium
TAGCAGATTGGCAGATAATTAGTGAAGCACCTAATAAATTTATGAATTAATCAGGCTAAATAGTGTTCGTCAATAAAGTCAATGTTCTTTTATGTTTTTTATTTTTTACAATTTTAAAACAATATCAGTATCCAGTTCTCAGTAGGCAAACTTTGCAGAACGATTGCATACTGTAGACTGATTACTGCCAACTTGTACAGATAATAAGATAAGTTTCAAATACAAAAAATCATATAAGTCAAGACATTGTAGACACACTTTAAATGGAACTTAGTGCTTAATATAATAAACGTAAAAAAGCCATAAAGTCACGAATTACAACGCTACTTTATGGCTTCCAAATATATATGATTTATCAAATCAGTCTACACTATTCAGACAGACTTGTTAACTCAAATCTCTTCCCATCGAACAATCCCAAATCCCCAATTTTTAGCTGAGGGATAACCAACAGCGCCATAAAAGACAAAGTCATGTAAGGAGCATGAAGTGTACTCCCCCACTCTTTCGCAATACTATTCATTTTTTTATACCTCTCAGCAACTACCTCTCCTGATTTATCACTCATTAAACCAGCAACAGGTAAAGCTAAAACATACTCCTTTTCGCCACTCTTTGCAACCATACCACCTTTCTCCTTTATAACAAGATTAATGGCTTTATAAATATCCTCATCAGAAACGCCAACAGCAATAATATTATGACTATCATGTGCAACACTTCCTGCAATAGCCCCATGCTTTAAACCAAAATTTTTAATTAATCCCACTACAGGTTTAGCTTTCCTATAACGATTTACAACAACAATTTTAAGTATATCTATATCAGTCCTACTTTCAATTACAGAACCTTTGTCAAAAACACTAATCTCTTCCATTGGTGTATACAGATCACCATCTTGTGCAAGCATTACTTTTTGCCTTACTCCTGTTGATATCAAAGAAATATCAACCTTATCAATAAAGGAAATATTAAAGTTATTAATATTCTTAAATGAGTGTACATTAAATAACACTTTACCATCGGAGAAAACTTTCTCTCCATTAATATAAGTATCTAAAACATCAAAATTAGTTAAGTCTTTTACTACAATAAAATCAGCAGGATCACCTTGCTGTAACATACCAACATTTAAAACATAATGTTTAATAGGATTATAACTAACAGCACGTAAAACATTAAACAAATCAGCACCATTAGCAATAGCCCGTTTAACAACATCATTGATATGTTTTTCCACCAAATCATCAGGGTGACAATCATCTGTACACAACATAACATCATCAGGATACATATCTATTACTGGCCAAAGTGCATCAAAGTTCTTAGCAGCACTTCCCTCTCTTATCTGAAGCTTTATGCCGAGTTTAATTTTCTCAACAGCCTCTTTAATGCTGGTACTTTCATGATCCGTACTAATACCAGCATCAGCATACTTTTTCAATTCCTTTCCTTTTAATCCGGGAGCATGTCCATCAACAGGCTTTTTATGTTTTTTTGCAGCTGCCAGTTTTAGCCAGACCTCTCTATCTCCATTCACAACTCCAGGGAAATTCATCATCTCTGACATATATTTCAGCTCACCCCTATCTAACAATCTATCTACTTCTCCACTGGAAATAACACTACCAGAGGTCTCAAAACTTGTAGCAGGAACACAAGAGGGAACACCAAAATTAAATTTAACAGGGACAGTTGCAGCATTATCAACCATAAAATCTATTCCCTCTACTCCCAAAACATTTGCAATTTCATGCGGATCTGAAACAGTAGCCACAGTACCATGTTGTACAGCCAAACGAGCAAACTCCTGAGGAACCAACATTGAACTTTCT
The DNA here is from genome assembly GCA_029933755.1 of Bacteroidales bacterium. GTDB lineage: Bacteria > Bacteroidota > Bacteroidia > Bacteroidales > NBLH01 > NBLH01. The sequence goes on from JAOZNO010000233.1 coordinate 1,836, forward strand.
ATATGCACATGAGCATCAACAAAACCAGGCATCAAATATACATCAGGCACCTTTTCACAAGGCAAAATTCTCACCACGCTCTCCCCCTCTACAAAGATTTCAGCACCAAATACACGCTTTTCAACAACATCAACTAACATCCCCTTTAATGAATATGTTCTATTTCCCATAACTTCCTATTCTTTTAATATTAAAAAAATGTTCCACGTGGAACATTTTTGTCTAAAAATATTTTTCACCTCACTCAAAGCTCTCTCCTGAAATGAAACTTTCTTTTCCTGTTTCATCAAATTGTTCCACGTGGAACACTATTTACCTACCTAAAAACACCAGTAATACATTTATGTCAGAAGGTGACACTCCAGGTATTCTTGATGCCTGACCAATGGTTTCGGGTTTTATTCTCGCAAGCTTCTGTCTTGACTCAGTACTTAATGATCCTAGCCTACTAAAATTAAAGTCGTTGTGGATTTTTATCCCCTCTAATCTCTTTATTTTGTCAGCAATTAATCGTTCTCTCTCTATATAACCATTGTATTTAATAAAAATCTCAGCACTACTTATTATCTCGTTCTTATTTATTATTACACTACTGCTGCTAAAAAAAGAATCTATCTTATTACAATGCTTAGCAAGTTCTAAAAGTTTTATCTGAGGTCTTAATACTATTCTTTCTAACCTAGTAGTTTCCTTTATTCTTGAAGTATTTACAGAATCTAAATATGGATTAATCTCATCTGGCTTGATCTTAGTATTCTTACAATACTCAATAAAACCTTTTAAGGTAGATTCCTTTTTCATATACTCATTATAGCGTTTTTCACTAACCAGACCAAGTAAATATCCCTTCTTTAACAACCTTTCATCAGCATTATCTTGCCTTAACAAAATTCTATATTCTGCTCTGGAAGTGAACATTCTATATGGTTCATCTACACCTTTTGTAACCAAATCATCAATTAAAACACCAATATATGCCTCATCTCTTTTTAAAACAAATTCATTTAATTTGTTATTTTTGCAATGAGCATTTATTCCTGCCATCATACCCTGTGCAGCTGCCTCCTCATATCCTGTAGTACCATTAATTTGTCCTCCAAAATACAAATTTGAAACAAGCTTTGTTTCCATGGTATGCCTTAATTGTGTTGGATCAAAATAGTCATATTCAATAGCATATGCAGGCTTGTACATGTTTGCCTTTTCAAGACCCGGTATTTTTCTTAAAGCCTTTATTTGCACATCCAAAGGTAAAGATGATGAAAAACCGTTTAAATAAAACTCATTAGTTTCAGCTCCTTCCGGCTCCAAAAAAAGTTGATGCCTATTTTTATCCTTAAATGTAACAATTTTATCTTCTATACTAGGACAATACCTGGGGCCAACTCCATCTATAGTTCCATCAAATAAAGGTGAGAATTTAAATCCGGCTCTAAGCTCATCATGAACTTCATTATTAGTATAAGTAATATAGCAGCTACGTTGCTTTAATTTATTTTCCTGTTTAGTAAAAGAAAAACACTCATTAGTATCATCACCTTTCTGTTCCTCAATTTTAGTAAAATCTATAGTTCTTCCATCAATTCGAGGAGGAGTACCCGTTTTCATTCTACCAGTTACAAATCCAATTTCATCAAGTTGTTCGGTTATTCCACCTGAAGAAGGTTCAGCCATTCTACCACCATCAACCTGCGTTTTTCCAACATGAATAATTCCATTTAAAAATGTTCCGTTGGTTAGTATAACACTTTTTGATTCGAATGTAACACCAAGCTTTGTTCGTAAACCTGTCACGACCCCATCTTTAATTAAAAGTTCTACGACAAGATCTTGCCAAAGATTTAGATTATTGACATTTTCCAAAATATTTCTCCATTCCTCAGAAAACTTCATTCTATCAGATTGAGCCCGAGGACTCCACATAGCAGGCCCTTTTGACTTATTGAGCATTCTAAACTGTATACTGGTTCTATCAGTAACCATACCCATATAACCACCTAAAGCATCAATCTCTCGAACAATTTGACCTTTTGCTATTCCACCAACCGCAGGATTACAAGACATTTGTGCAAACTTAGACATGTCCATAGTAATAAGCAAAGTTTTAGAACCTAAGTTTGCAGCAGCAGAAGCAGCCTCACAACCTGCATGTCCACCTCCTACTACTATAACATCGTAACTATATTCCATATATTTTTTTGTGTAATCTTGTAATTAAATATTTTTATAAAAATTCAAACACTCGTTTTCCGCCTCTCTCATAACTGCTTTTTCTTCTTCATCAGAATCATTCAAACCTAACAAATGTAAAACACCATGAATCATAACACGATGTAATTCATTAAAAAAACTAACCTTAAATTTTTCAGCATTCTCCACTACCCTATCAACACTAATATAAATATCACCAGAAATCAAATTATTTTCACAACTATCAAAAGTAATTATATCCGTAAAATAATTATGCTTTAAGTATTGCTTATTTATTTGAAGAAGATAAGAATCAGAACAAAAAATAAAATTTAAATCTCCCGTTTTTTTTGAATATTTTTTTATACAGGAATCTATCCATTGAATATCCATATCCTTCGATAAAGATATTTCGTCTAAATCTTCAAAAAAAAAGTTAATATCCATACTATTTCAAGTTAAAAGATATAATAATTTTAGAACCTTTTTCCTCAAATTTAATCTCATCAGCAAGATGTGTAATTAAAAAAATACCTCTTCCTTTAATATTTTCCACATTTTCAGGTAGAGTCGGATCCGGCACAGCATTCAAATTAAAACCTTTACCTTCATCCGTAATAGTAAATTTCAATACACCTTCATCAATATTGTACTCTAATAGAACTATTTTTGTAACATCAAATCTATTTCCGTGTTGGATTGAATTACTAACAGCCTCAACTAAACAAACAGAAATGTTTCCATACAAATCATCTCTTATATACAATTGCTCCGCTATAGAATCAATTAAATTCTCAACCCTATAAAGATTTGACATGTCTGAAGGTATTTTTATAGAACCGCGCATACTTATAAGTTTTAGGTAAATATTTATTTTACTTTATACGTTGATAGTATTCCTTACTTAAATCCTGATAATACTTTCTGAAATTCACACTATTTTTCTTCAAAGTTTCTCTATACTGACTATTTCGTTTCAAATATTCTTCAATTTCTATAGGAAATTTTCTTATAACATCCTCACCTTCATTAGATTCACGTATCTTTTCCTTTTCACGTTCACGTTCTGATTTTTCAGCCTCTAGTAAACGAGTTTTAATACGCTCATTCCGCTTTAATAAATTACTAGTAATATTCCTATTTATTAAATCATCAATATTCTTATCCGATAAGCGCTTAATTTCTTTTAATTGTTTCATTGTCTCAGGACTTATACCTTCTGAATTTTGCATTTCTTTAAGCATTTTATTCAAAATTTCCTGAGCGGCTAAGCTTTTTACAATTTCCTTACTAACTCCCTCACCTGATTTCTTTCCTCCGTTTTTCTTTAATTGTTCCAACAATTGTTCCAATTGTTTCTTTAAACTCTGTTGCTGCCTGTTCAATTGTTTCATCGAGTTATTAGGCTTTTTGGGTTCTCCCTTTCCTGATGAACTCTGAGATTGTTGTTTTTGTAATTGATCGTTTAATTCCTCTAAATAAAGAGCCAATTTATTAGTAGAATTCATCACTTCTCTTTGATATCGTAAAGCAGCACGTTTATGTCTTAGTTCAAACTCGCTAAGGGTTTTATCTAATTTAAAATTCAAATCCTTTACTTCACTAGATATTAATTTATTCATTTGAGGAATCCTGGTTGCCAATACATTTAAGGAATCCCTAATTAATTCAAAATCATCATTTAGTTTATTTTGCGTATTTATTAACTCAGAATATTTAGGATCATTTGTAAATATATACCTAAGAACGTTATATACATTCTCCTGAGCAAATGAAAATGTATTCAGATTTTCAATTATCTGTCTTAAATCTTGTAAACTCATATTTAAAGACTGACTATTCATATCTTCCAACATTTTCTGCATTTTCTTAGAAAGTTGTTTCATTGAATCTGAAGACTCCTTCCGTTGCTCATTAATATTTTTATCAGATTTTTTTTCTATTTCATCTCCAATTTTTTGAAGTTTGAGACTATTGTCTTTAAAATCCTTTTCGATATTTTCAAGCTGATAAGGTCTTTTTAATTCATTATTTTTATCTAAGGTCTTCTTAAATTCCTTTGCTATTTCGTCAAAACTATTATTAATACTGTTTTGATTTAACAGTTGCTCTTCCCTATCGCTTCTTTTATATTCTTCCTTTGACAAATTATCTTGCCTTTTTGATAATCTATTAATGTCCTCGGATAAATTTTGAATATTTTCTTCAAGCTGAAACCGTTTTAATAATTCTAAACTCTTATCTAAATTATCATTTAAATCCTTATAAGATAAATCCATTTCATCCATTAATT
>JAOZNO010000234.1 GCA_029933755.1 Bacteroidales bacterium
TCCAAGTGGAATATCACTTGCAGGTACTGATAAAGGGTATACAAAATTATTTAGAAATAAGCTTACTTCTACTTTCAATATGGATTATAAAGGTTTTTATTCAAAATCATTATTTGTAGGAGCAAAAAAAGGTGATTATATTGGTGCTACCAGTGCAATAACAGAAAACTCAGAAGCTAAGCATTTTCAGGTACAACAAATGTTAGGATATAAGCACAAATTTTCTGACAAATTAAGCCTTGACATTAATGTGGTATATTTGCTATATTATGTTGATAATTTATTGAACTTATATCCACCGGGCTTTGTTGGTGTAGGTCTATATACACAAGGAATGTATCAGGAAATGGGGGGTAAACAGCAAACTACAAGTGCAAACATTCAGATAGACTATAATTTATTTACAAACAATACCTTGCAAGTAGGTATTTCATATGATTATATAAAATATTTTGATGAAATTAACAAGGGTAATCCACCCGGAACTGACATTGATGATTTAGTGGATCTTCCCTCTTTTTTTGAACAAGATGTTCTAGTAAGAGAACTTTTTTCAGCTTATGCACAGGATAACTGGAATATATTTAAAACACTGTCTCTAACTGCAGGTGTTCGTTTAGATAATTATAGTGATGTTGGATTAACGGTAAATCCAAGAGTAGCTCTAGTCTTTAATCCTACCGAAAAACTTAATCTTAAATTATTATATGGGAATGCTTTTCGCGCCCCAACTTTTGTTGAAATATACTTTAATGGAGCACCCTATCTCGCAGGAGATAAAGATATAAAACCGGAAACCATTAAAACGTACGAAGTCTATCTTGGGTATAGAATAAACAAATGGATTTCAACAAGTGTAAACTATTTTAATAACTTAATTACTAATTTAATTACCATTTTACCAGATTCTGATTTATCAATCGGGCAATATGCAAATTCATCTGATGTAATAAATGTACAAGGTATTGAGTCTGAAATTAAGATTTTGCTTTCTCAAACGCAAAGCTATGCTTATTTAAGTTATTCATATCAAAAAGGGAAGAATAATAAAACCGATGAAGATCTTATTGGAATGGCAAATCATACGGCATTTGCAGGAGTTAACTATGGTTTATCAAAAAACTGGAATATAAACTTATATGCAAATTATATTGGTGTACGGGAGAGAGCAAAAACTGATAGTCGTGAAAACCTTAATGGTTTTACTCTTTTAAACTTATCAATACGAAAAAAGAATGTAATTAAAAATCTGGATATTCAGGTTTCGGGCTATAACCTTCTTAATTCTGATTTTAGGGTTCCTGATGTAAGTGGCCAAATTTATAATGATTATCCTTTGGAGGGAATTAATTTCCTTGCAGAGATAACTTACAGGTTTTAATCTGCTCGTTTCTGCTCAATAAACCACTCATAAAGCTCCTCGTTATTATAGGTTTCAGTCCATGAGTCATGTTCTGTAAATGGGTACACGGTAAACTTAACTTTAGCACCAAGTTTTTTTAAAGCAGATGCCATTTCCTGCGAACGTTCCACAGGAATAATTCGATCCTTAGCACCATGAAAAATCCATGTGGGTATATGCTTAATATATTCGGCAATATGAGGATTTGCTCCACCACAAACAGGCGCAATGGCTGCAAATCTATTTGGATATTTTTTTGCCAAATTCCAGGTTCCAAAACCGCCCATACTAAAACCTGTAAGATAAATTTTGTTAGGGTCAACCCGGTATTGCCTTATTATATCTGTAAGTAGCTTATCCAAAAAATCATTTTCCCAGTATTGCTTTACAGGGCATTGTGGCGAAAGCAAAAGGAAGGGGAATTCTTTACCCTTGTTTGCCAGCATAGTAGGTCCCTTTTTTTTAACAATTTCAAGATTGTCACCACATTCACCTGCCCCATGAAGAAAAAGCATCAAAGGCCACTTGTTTTTTGAGTACTCGTAATTCTCTGGTAAATGAAGCAGATATTTACCTATTTTATTTTTTACAGCTTTCATTTTTGCTAATTTCTTAAAAATTATATTGAAAAGCAAGAAAACTACCAATTAAACAACAAGATATTCCTGTAAAATACCTATATTTATTGATTAAAACGAAGTTGTGATATTTTTTGATTTAACCGTAACTAAAAAACATGAAAAATGAAAGGACTAATTCGTTACTTTACACCCAAAGGTGAACAAAGTTTATTAGAACAACAAAAGTCAAATGCATTCATCATTTTTAATGCTATCATTTTTGTTCTTTTAATTTTTATACTGCTTCAGGCAGTATTAATTCCCGCAGGCGGTTCAAATATAACTTTTACGATAGTGCCTCTTGTAGGAGTTTTTGTAATTGCTAATTTTTTCATCTTAAAAAGATATGGAATTAAAATTGCCGGGAGTATACTTTCTGTTGGTTTGATTGTTCCTTTGCTAATAACTATAAATACAATTGATGATGGAGTTGCCTTATCTCATAAGTTTACACAAGGCTTTTATTTAATACTGGCCGTTTTGGTAATAGGTGCTTTATTTGCATCACGAAAAATTCTGATTATTAATGCAATTCTTATATTAATTTCAGCAAGCAGAATTTTTTTAATAGCTAAAGACCAGTTAATCGATCAAGAAGGTTCAATAATGGCGGGTTTTATCTTTTATATTATTTCATTAATGATAATTACTATTGTTTTGTATTATATCATAAAATTTTCTGAAAATGCTATTAATGCTGCCACAGCTGATGCTAAAATCAATAAAGAGCAAAAAAATATATTGCTTAAAATGGTTCGGAGTATAAAAATAAGTTCAACTGAAATTTCCCAGGCAAGTGAACAGTTGTCTTCAACTTCTCAGAATATATCTCAAAATGCAAATGAACAAGCATCTACCACTGAAGAAATAGCAGCTTCAATAGAACAAATTCTTGCCACGATAAGTTCAAGTACTAAAAAAGCAGAAGACACAAAAGATATTTCGTCAAACTCAGCCAGGGAGATTAAGGAAAGTAACAAATCATTTACTCAAACCATTAATTCTGTTTTAAAAATTGCACAAAAAGTAAATGTAATTAAAGATATTGCCTTTCAAACCAATATACTTTCTTTAAACGCATCAATTGAAGCATCTGCTGCGGGACAGGCAGGTAAGGGCTTTGCCGTTGTTGCACAGGAAGTGAGAAAACTGGCAGAAGATACAAAAAAAGCCTCTGATGAAATAGCTGAATTATCAGAAACTGGTGAAAATGTTTCCAAAGAAGCAGGTAAAAACCTTGAAAAACTAATTCCTGAAATTATAAAAAGTGCTGAATATGTAAATGACATTGTATTAGCAAACCGTGAACAACAAAGTGGAGTTGAATTAATTAATAATTCTGTTCAACAATTATCCCAAATTACCAATTCAAATTCAGCTTCGGCTGAAGTTATGTCGGCATCGGCTGAAGAATTATCTGCACAGGCAGAACAGTTAAAAAACTTGATTTCTGAATTTAAGATTGAAGATATGTAGGATAAATCATAAAAAAATGAGGATAGTAAATTACACATAGGGATTGTGAAGGAACAATTCCATAGTCGGTTATCAATTAAAAAATATATAATATACGACTTAAATAAATGGTGAAAATATAGACCCATCAGACCGCTTGAGCGGTAGTACGGCTATGTTTCGCAAAAAAAAACATATTATTTGCTATAATGTGCCAAGTGACTGAAATTTAATGGTTTGTAATTGAAGTTTATTTGAAATTTGGGTTTTATTATTTTGAAAAACAGGGGCTTAATTTATCATGCACAATGAAAAATATTTTTAATAAAATATCTCAATACGGCATACAAGATGAACGGGATGAATTTATTAAACAGAAGATTGTATTAGCCAATAAATTAAGTTTAATACTGGCTTTCTTTTTTCTTATTATTGGCGGATTATTAAGTGTAAAATTTCAATTATTTGCTAGCTCGGCATTACTATTATTGTTGGTACTTATTTTAGTAAGTATTCCTTTTATAAATAAAATAAAACACTCAAGTTTTGCACGGGTACTATTATCTTTGGTTTTGCCTGTATTTATATATGCAGCCTCTATTTATGCAAAGCTTTACTCTGAGGTGGGTAAAGAAATCGTATTTTATTTTCTGCCCAGAACAGCAATAGTAATTATAACTATAATTCCATTATTAGTATTAGATTTTAGAAAAAAACTACAATACTATTTACCACTTGTTTTTTATGCTTTTTGCATTTTAATGTATAGTAGAGTTCATGATATGCTTGATATTGGAATTGATAAGGCCATTTTATCAGTTGATTCATATTTTTTGGCTTCTGTGATCCCTGTATTGATACTTATTGTACTTGTTTTTGTATTTAGCTTAATGCAAAAACTTAATTATAAATATGAACTTAGTTTGCAGCAAAAAAATATTGAGCTTATTGAAAGTGAAGAGAAACAAAGGATTGCCAAAGAAAAAAGCGAAGAAAACACAAAAAAGTTTAAAAATTTATTTGAAAATAATCCTGTATCACTTTGGGAAGAAGATTATTCGGGAATTATGGCTTTGCTGGAAAGTTTGCGTTCACTTAAAATTAGCAACTACAAAGAATATTTATTAGGTAATCGTCATATTGTTAAAGAGTGTTCGCAAAAAATAAAAACACTTGATGTTAATGAAGCCACATTGACTATGCTTAAGGCACCCAGTAAAGAGTATTTATTCAACAATATTAATAAAATTCTTAATGAAAAATCTTATGCTTTTTTTATTGATGAATTAGAAGCTCTTTTGCTTAATAAAAAGGAATTTTTTGGAGAAACTGAATTGGTGCGTTTTGATGGGAAAATAATAACCGTCATATCAAAAATGTTTATTACTGAAAAAGCAGGGAGGATAATTACTGCTGCAACAGATATTACAAAGCGGAAACTTTCAGAAAAAGAACTTATTGTTGCTAAAGAAAAAGCAGAAGAAAGTGACTGTTTAAAAACGGAGTTTCTTAAAAATATGTCTCATGAAGTACGGACACCTTTAAATGGGATTTTAGGTTTTTCTAAACTGTTGGGAATGGGACAGGACTTGAGTGAAAAAGAGAAGTACTTTACGGATGTAATACAAGATAGTGGTTATCAATTATTGGGAATAATCGACAATATACTTGAAATGTCTCAACTTACAACCAAACAAGTAAAAGTGCAAAATAATGAAGTCTGCCTGAATGATTTATTAGTAGAACTGTTCACAATTTTTGATGTGAAGGCAAAAGAAAATAAAACCCCTTTATACCTTCAAAAAATACTGCCAGATGAAGAGTGCAAAATATATACTGATAAAACCAAGTTAACGAAAATATTAAGCAATTTGCTTGAAAACGCCTTGAAATTTACCAATTCTGGCTTCATCGAATTTGGATATTCTCTCGTAGAGACGTACGGCCGTACGTCTCTACATGAAAAGAATATCCAAATCTATGTAAAAGATACCGGAATTGGTATTGATTCAGGAAAACAAGAAAAAATATTCGAGCGATTTTCGCAAGTTGAAAAAAAAGTATCTCAAAATGTGGGAGGTTTGGGTTTGGGGCTTTCCATTGCAAAAGAATATGTTGATTTATTAGGTGGTAATATTCGCCTGGAATCTGAAAAAGGAAAAGGGAGCACTTTTTTTGTGACAATTCCTTATAAACAATATAGTCCTAAAGAGGAAAAGCAGATAATAACAGTAAAGTAAAGTAAAATGAAGAATTTGCACTTTTTGATTTTCATAACTGTTGTGCTTTTAGCTAATAGTATTCAAAGCTATGCGCAAAACGATTCAATTAATTATGATAGTCTGATGACTTTATCACTAAAAGATTTATTGCAATTAAAAGTTATGGGTGTGAGTAAATACGAAGAAGCATCTGAAAAATCTCCGGCTTCGGTAATTATTATTACAGAAAGTCAAATTGTGGAAAATGGCTATCAGGATTTATCAGATGTTTTAAAAAATGTAATGGGAATTGATATTGTAGATAACGCACGGGGGTTTGGCGAATATTATACCCTTAGAGGAATTGAAGGTAATGATCGGTTTTTGGTAATTATTGACGGACAGAAAATAAACCCTGTTAGTGGTACATTTCTTTCTGTTGGGAATTCTATTTCGGTAAAATTTGCTGAAAGAATTGAAATTATTTTTGGTCCTTCTTCGGTAATGTATGGCGCCGATGCTTTTTCCGGGATCATTAATATTGTATCAAAAAATGCTGAAAATAAATATACAATATCTGCGAATACTGATTATGGTAGCATGAACACTATAAATGGAGAAATTGCT
>JAOZNO010000235.1 GCA_029933755.1 Bacteroidales bacterium
TAAACATCAAGATTCGACTGAGATACCTCGTCAGCTTGCTGCGAGGAGTTTCATTGGGGAGAAACTTTTCCCACTCTTTATTTTGTGAGATAGGGGTGTAATATGGCATATTCTATTGGCCTCAAGTTTTCCAGGTAGTCTAATATTACTTTTTTTTGTTCCTTTAATAATAGAGGTGGCCATAAGTTATTTCTTAAAAATTGTCATGTTTTCAGTATCAAATTTATAGTTTATAATTTTTCCATTTATTATTAATTCTATAGCTTGTTCAATAACTTCTATCGGTGCAATAAACCATTCTCTTGGTGTATGTCGCTTTCCTTTTTTATCAAATACATCCAATTCTAAACAGGAATTACCAAAAAAATTATGAAGTAACTGTTCCAGTTTTTGTGGGTTCATGTTAAAGCATTTCCATGCCCCTTGAATACGAACAGCAGCCATTAAATAAGTGGGTTCTTTGTCTGCATTCTTAATTCGTTCTTCAATATCTGTTTTTGAATAGCCAATTTTGAATAAATTCTGGATTGATGTAATCCGTTCGTCTTTACTTTTTGATTTTAAAACATAAATATAGCCTGCTTCTTCATCTTCATTGGTGATATTGCTGAATTTTTCAATAAAATCCTCGTTTACCTTACTTATATTTTGAGTAACAGCTCTACCATTCATTATTAATGCCTTTCCAAGTGACCTGAAATACATATTAGATTCCGTGCCATTCTCAAAAATCGTTCTGGTTCTGCCATCATCAAATTTTCTAATTCTGTTTTGCTCTTTTTCGCCACGACTCCATTTTCTGGCTTCGTAATCAATTGATTCGAGATAAAGCAAAATTCCATTGTTAACATAGAAATTACCTTTTTTAAGCAATGTTTCTTTAAATTCGATTAATTTACGCTTTCCATTCGCTAAATCTTTTTGAACTTCTTTAAACAAGGGTTCATACTTGTCAAAATCTTTGCAGGTTTTTCTCCTTGCTACAAAATCAGCTTGCGCCCTTTCATAGTCTTTTGGCGTATGTTTAAAATCAAACAATCCTTCTGAATTACCTCCCAAAATATCCAAAGAATCATCACTTAATAAATCATCAATCGTATTTATTTCTTTTGCTTTGCCATAATGTGCTTGTGGTTCATTTACCTGATTTAATTCTATTTGAGGTAATAATGAATGAATATCATGCTCTTTTAATAGTTTAATTTTTGTTTCATCTTCCCTTAAGTTTTTCAAACGGGAATACAATTGAAATTCCGAAATATTTTTCGGATTTGGCTCTGGTTCTTTCCTGTTATTCGCAAAAAAGTCATTAATTTCCAGAAAGGAAACCAATAAACGCTCATCTGCTGTTTGGCCATGTGAATTTTTAGGCTTAAAATTAAGTAAGCCCAGTGGGTCATTATTAAAAATATCATCTAAAACCTTATCCTTGTCCATTTGCTTCAGCTCTTTTTCGTTTTTCTTCTTTCAGATAAATGACACATTCGGCCATGCGTTTTTCTAATGGGTCGTTTGATTGTAAATTTGGCTCTTTATTGTACATTTTTATAAACTCCTGAATCTTTGGCCAAAGTATTTTTGCCTCTTCAAAGTCCATTTTAATTCTGGTGGCTTCAATATGGTCTTGAATTACTTTCAAAACTTTTGTTGTTACTGATTTTGAAAGTATTTCAAAAGCTTTTTGGAAAGGATTTACCTGATCGATTAAATCAATATGAATGTCGTCAATATCTACAAACGAACCTGCCATCCTGATAAAACGTTTATCGCCTACTTCCTTTATTTCGCCATTTTTGATAACCGAATCTACAACTACATGCTGCCGTACTTCTTCTACTTCATCATCTGACAAATCAGGATATTTAACTTTAATTATTTTAGGAATCAATACTTTGTTTATCACTTCGGGATCCACATTACCCGGCATTGCCTTTAGCATAGTATCATCCTGTAAAACGGTTGCTTTGAGGTCGTTTAAATCCGATTCCAAAATATCTTTTACCCTTTTTGAACTGGGTTCTTTTAAGCCCCTGATTTTTATTTCGCCCGGTTTTGCTTTGTCTTCATCAGAAACTTTGGTTTTAAACTTCCAGTTTGGTGCTAAAACCTGTTCCATTAACAAAGAAGCGGTAATTGCTTTTAACATATTATTTACCGATAGTTTTACCAAATCATTCGCTGCATCAGGTTGGGCAATCAGGTTGGTAAATTGTGCATGTGTTTTATTGTTACTATCCCTGGTGGCACGACCAATAATTTGAATAATTTCGGTTAACGAACCTCTGTAACCTACGGTTAAAGCATGCTCGCAATAAGGCCAGTCAAAGCCTTCTTTTGCCATACCCAAAGCAATAATTAAATCCATATCGTCCAGAGTTTCAATTTGGCGTAGGTAGTTTACTATTTTATCACGCTCTCTTGGACTATCTTCTACCAAATCAGCAACTTTTAGTATTTTACCATCTGTCTGCCTTTTTATATGGATAACGCCTGTATCCGCATCTTGCTTGACAACAGATCCAATGGCATCTAAAATGAAATCTACTTCATTATGTTTATCTTTGGTTGACTCACCCGAATTTACATTTGGAATATGCAAAATGGTTTTTTTATCGGTATCTAAAACCTCTAAAATCGCATTGGTGTATTTACCCTGGTAAAAATGATAACCAATACCCAATGATTTTAGATAATCGTAACCATTTAACTGCTCGTAATAATTATAAGTTACTTTGGTAAATTTTGCCTCATCCTCCGGCAATAATATCGGGACACTATCACCTCTGAAAAAAGAACCAGTCATGGCAATAATATGAGCTGTCGATTTTTGCATTATTGTACGAAGCAAATCACCTAAACGATTTTCTGCATCTGCCGAAACATGATGAAATTCATCAATAGCCAAAACTGTATCATTAAATTTTGTTTCGTCCAGCTCTTCACTGGCAAAACGCAAAGTGGCATGGGTGCAAATCAAAATCTGCTCGGTGCTGTCCATAAAGTTAAGAAATGCCTGAACCTTGCTTTTGCTACCATCACCACCCGGTGTGCAAAGATTATATTTGTCATTTGGTTGCCAGTTTGCAAAAAAACCAAACTTTTTTAAATCTGTTTTTGCAAACGAACTGCCAATAGAACGCTCAGGAACGGCAACAATAACTTTTTTAATGCTCTGGTTCACTAATTTATCCAATGCAATAAACATTAAAGCACGAGATTTACCCGAAGCCGGTGGTGACTTTATTAATAAATGCTGTGCATCTCTGTATTCAAAAGCACGTTCCTGCATATCCCTCATTCCATAAGAGTTCGTGCTTTTGCTTTTTCCTGTTTTCTGGTATTTTACTTTTACAATATCCGGCATATTATTTTCTTTTTATCTTTTGTTCTAATTGTTTCATTTCACGGTCAAAGTCTGAGATATAATTGTTATTCTAAATTTATCAGAAATATAATTCAGGCTGAAAGCCTAATTTAATTCAGCCCGATGGCAACGCCTCGGGCTTCGGTTACAAATCAATTTGCGCCCTGAAAGGGCAAATTATTTTTAATCAGTCCATAGATAGGTTTCATTATAATCTATACCATATTCTTTCAAAAAGAAAAGATATTCTTCCTTAAAACTCATCTTAGCATGATGCTTTTCCTGCTCTTTAATATATTGTTTTGTTTTATTATGCAATAAAGGGCTTACAGAGAATCCACCATATCCACCTTGCCATGCAAATTTTTTGTAATGTAGCCCTTTTGTTTTAATCCATCTGCTACTGTGTCGTTTTACTTCTTCCACCAACTTTGCCAGTGCAATGTTTTTTGACATTACGCACAAAATGTGAACATGGTCTTCAACTCCATTAATCATTATAGGAATTGATTCATTGTCTTTGATAATTGAACCGATATATGAATATAATTCACCTTTTTCTTCTTTGCGAATTTTCGAACTTCCATTCTTTATATGAAATACAATATGGATATACAGTTTGGATAAAGATTGAGACATAATATTTGTTTTTTTAATTTGCCCTTACAGGGCGGGTTATCTGATGTTTTGTTTTCTTAAACCCAAGGCGTTGCCATTGGGTTGAAATAAGTTGCCACTTCGTGGCGTATTTCTTTTCGTTAAACTTTTAATTATACGTACTGAATGAACCCGATACCCCACCGAAATAATGACATCAAGATTATAATACTCTATTTGTCTTTCAATATTTCTACTTCCCTCATTTTGAACTGTCGCAAAATTTGCGACAGTTGAACTCTTTTCAAGTTCACCTTCAGCAAAAAACATTGACGATATGCTTCCCTATCGTTTTAACGTCTCGGTTAAACAATGTTGCCATTTGCTGACGATTTACCCAAACACTATCATCTTGCAAATGAACATCTAATTTAATATTGCCATCTGCATTTTGATAAATAAGTATATTTTGTTTCTCTTCCATTATTTACCCTTAGTATCCATTAGCTTTTTTATCTCTCTATCAAAATCACTTTCAAATAGTTGGTCTTGAACTATTCTATACTTTTCAAACTCTGTTTCGGCTTTTTCTTTTGCTATTTGAGCAGATATTTTGCCTGAATCCTGCAAAACTGCCCTATCATCATACTCTAAAAACAGGTCGAGTCGTTTTGCCCAATCCTGCATGGTCATTGGTATTTTTCTTTTGGCTCTTTCTTCTGCCAAATCTAAATAAGCATTCACAATCCGCCCTAAAGATTCTAATTCATCTTTAATTAAATAGTTTTTTGCAGTAGAAACATCTGTTTTTAATATTTTTCCATCGGGTGAGTTTTTCCATGATGATAAGCCCATTTTGTCTTTTTCGCTATCTGCCCTTTTATAAACTAGTTCAGCAGCAGTATGTCCATGAACACCGTAATGTAATTTATTTTGAACTTTTGCAAAGAAATCCCGTGTGGTTTTTGTATCATTATTGTAATCTAAACTTGTAGCATAAATATCTGTAATTTTTTGATAGAATTTTCTTTCGCTTAGCCTTATCTCTCTTATTTCGGAAAGCAGTTCTTCAAAATAGTTTTCATTAAGATATGTGCCATTTTCAAGACGTTTTTTATCCAATACAAAACCTTTGATGGCAAATTCCCTAAGCACTTTGGTTGCCCACTGTCTAAACTGTGTGGCACGAACAGAATTTACCCGATAACCAACTGAAATAATGGCATCGAGATTGTAGAACTCTATATTACGGGTAACCTCACGCTTTCCTTCGGTTTGAACTATCCGGAATTTCCGGATAGTTGCATCTACGATTAATTCATTTTGCTTATAAATATTTTTCAGATGCTCGTTTACAGTACGAACATCTACTTCAAATAATTCGGCAATAAGCTTTTGACTTAGCCAAATAGTTTCATCTTCATAGCGGGCTTCAATGCTGTTTTCTCCCTCTTGTGCGGTGAATATTAAAAATTCTGCTGTGCTATTGCGAATTAACTGTTTATCTTTATTCATTGTCTTGAACCTTGATTTATTGGATTTTCTTGATTACCTGATTTATTATTGTGAACCCGCTTGTGTTGCAAACTTTTAGCACCAAAGTTTATTAGCAAGCCTATTTCCAAATTGTAGGCTTCCACATAATTCATAGCTTGTGCCAAATGAACATCCTCTAAATTAATAACTGCTTTTATCTCTACCATTATTGTTTCTTCAACAAAAAAATCAACTCTGCGTGTACCAATATTAAAACCTTTATATTGAAGTTTCATTTCGTGTTCACGGCTAAATGCTAAACCTTGCATTTTCATTTCAATTGACAAAGCTCTTTGGTAAACAACTTCTTGAAATCCATTACCAAGGTGTTTGTGGACTTCCATTGCACAACCAATTATTTTGTATGTTAAATCTTCATGTTTCATGTATTCATATTTGATTGTTTTCAGTTGCTACATACTTGTTTCATAATCAAGTAATCTATAAATCCTTAAAAATCACGGTTTAGACAATAATTATTTCTTTTTCCTCCCCTTTTTCTTTTTCTCAAACAAAGTGCCCCGGTCTTTTTCTTCCTGTATCATTTTTTCGTACAGTTTAAACAGGTACTCCAAACGCTCCTCGTCGCTTTTGAAAGGCGTACTTCGGTAGCATTTTTCAATTATTAAATCGTTTTGGCGGTGGGCTTCACGTAAACCATCGGGCATTTTATTGGGGTCGTAAAGTTGTGCTAAGGTTTTGTCGCTGTGTTTTTCACGTTCTTCTAAAATTCGGAAAACCCCTTGTGTAATTTCGTTTTTGCGTTGGTTAGAAATGTTT
>JAOZNO010000236.1:0-5689 GCA_029933755.1 Bacteroidales bacterium
CAACAATGCATATAAATCATACCGCAGAACGCTGTAAACTTGAAGGTTACGTTTTTAAATTTAACTTTATTGTAACTTGAAAAGATACATTTCCAAAATGCTGTACGCTTCATATGCTCACCGTTACCTGCAAGCAAATCATACGATATTTGAACAAATATGAATTATATAATAAAGATTAAACCACATCATTTTATTGATATAATTACTTCCTTTTATGCAGACAGAGTAATATTGAAGCCTCATTATTATTATCATAATGTTCACTCCATTTCCAAGACAATTCTGGAAAATAGAAATACATTATTAGAAATTGATCTTGGTGTTGATGATATTTGTAAACCTTGTATTCATAATATTAATGGGGTCTGTGATGATATGCTTGATATTTCTAATCGGCCTAAAGTTCCTCCGCTTAAGAGAGAATGGAATTTAATACTGGATACAAGATGGTGTGAAAGATTGAAAATAGATCAAGGAACAATAATTTCGGTTTTAGAATTTTGCATGCTTTTAGAAGAAGGGGCAAATAATCTTTTGGAAATCTATAAAGAAAACAAAAGAGAATATACTATCGAAAGAGAAATTCATTTAAAGAAGGGATTGAAAAAGTATTTAACATCAAGTGTCATATATAATTATGGTAACTGAATAACGAATACAGAAGGAAATTCACCTGAATTAATTAACTTTGGTCACAGCGGAAAATGGCTCTCGTCCTTTCCTGTAACTAATCATGCATAAACCGTTAGTTTTAATGCAAAAACACGTACATATCCATATTAAAAATGGCAATACATCAGCTTCCTGCAATAAATAATCCAGAAATATTTGAAAGTGTTATTTGTGATTTATTTAATGAAATAGAAACAAAAAACACATATAAAAAGTTTGGAGGAAATGGTCATAAACAAAAAGGAATTGACATTTTTTCTTCTGTAGATAGCATTGCTATACAATGTAAAAAAAAGGATTTAAGTCAACGAGATGTTACTATTAGAAAAAAAATATTGGAAGATATTGAATCAGATGTATCTAAAATAATTAATGAACAATTAAAATTACCTTTAAAAAGCTTATACATTGTTTCTACTTATAAAAATCATCCTGACTTAGATGAGTATTGTGAAGAATTAAAAGAAAGATTAGAATTAAATTTCGATATCATATATTGGGGCTGGAATACGATTGAAGAGTACATTTTAGACAATAAAAGAATCTTAAAAAAATATTGGCCGAATTTCTCTTATTCAGAAGATACAACCGAAAAATGATTAGTTAGAAACTTAGATTTGAGAAAAAAAATCTCTAAAGATTTTAAAGATTGGTTAAATTATTCACTTGAAAATAGAACCGTTAAAAACCGTATGTTACTAAGAAAGTATGATGGAAAACAATATCCAGAAACGAATGAGCCTGATGAATACGGACAATATGAATGGTTTAGAGCTGATATTCTAAGACTTTATCATAACGGAATTGAATTTATTCTTTCTCTTAAAGATGTTCAAGTCTTTGAAGACCAATCTTGGGAATTAATAGAACATAATTCTACAATAACTGGAAAACCTGTAAGTGTTTATGAAATCGGCAAAATAAATTTTAACGATATTGTTGATTATAACTTTAATGGAGATGAATTTTATATTTATCCGCATTTCTTTTGTAAGTATTTGTATAAAGGAACTCCTTTTGAGAAAATATATTACCAAAATACAGAAAAGATTTATGAAACTTTTGAATGATAAATAAGCTTAGTCTAAAAACCCCTGACAGGGTTATATTTGCAAAATACTAAAAAGTAAAACATCTATGAAACAGCTAATTAACAACCCCTGACAGGGTTCTTTTTCAGACATTGTACCTTTTTAGACTGGACTCATAAATAAGCACTAAAAGCTAATAAAAGCTATACATCATGCATACAATCAGTCGATTTGAAAGTTTTCAGCAACATGATGCCAAATCATTGATTTGGCTTTTAGATAAATAAGATAAAAAACAAAATCAAAGTTTTGGCTATTTGCAGATTGAAAATGTGTCTGATTAAGGCGCACGCTGCATAGCCAAGCGTCAGACTGTCTAAAAACTATTGAAAAATAAGAAAGCATTCGGGTAAAAGTATCTTTGAAAATTATCAAATATGCAACTCTCTGAGACTTGATTTAGGTTTTTAGAAAAACTGGCGTTATGCACATGAATAAAATTTAAGTTGCATAAAACATTCCAATTATAAGATTTAATATTAAATTTGTATTTCATTTAAAATTATTAATCATGAGTAACGGAACAGTAAAATTCTTCAACAGGTCAAAAGGTTTTGGATTCATCACCCCTGATGAAGGTGGTAAAGATGTATTTGTCCATCAAAATGGATTAACCGAAGAGATCGATGAAGGAGACAAAGTAAGCTATGATGTGGAGGAAGGTCAAAAAGGATTGAACGCAATAAATGTCAAAAAAATATAATACTATTTTTTGACTTTCTAGCATTGTAAAAGCCTGTCAAAGTTTGATGGGCTTTTTTAATTTTCAAAATTGATTTCTCTAAAGAAAGATCGTATTATTTATTGGTGTAAGTATATGGTTTATGTGCAAAACACTAGCTAAACTGCATTAAAACGCAGTTTAGCTAAATGTGTGCATCTAAGAAGAATTGTATTCTCAACAAAAGAAAAAATAAATTTGAACTTAAATAAAGGTAATGAATGTAAATTTAGCAGTACTTATTGATGGCGATAATATACCATCAGCTTTTGTGAAAGAAATGATGGAAGAAATAGCTAAATATGGTAATCCAACTATTAAAAGAATCTATGGCGATTGGACTAAACCCAATTTATCTAAGTGGAAAAATATACTTTTAGAAAACGCTATTACTCCCATTCAACAATATGGGTATACAACAGGAAAGAATGCTACAGACTCAGCTATGATAATTGATGCCATGGATATTTTGTATTCAGAAAAAGTAAATGGATTTTGCATAGTATCAAGTGATAGTGATTTTACCAGATTAGCAACTCGTTTAAGAGAGGCTGGCATGAAAGTAATTGGAATTGGAGAAAAAAAGACACCAAATCCATTTATTGTTGCATGTGATAAATTTATATACATTGAAATCCTGAAAATTAAATCAAAAGAAAAAGTATCTGAAGACGAGAAAGAATTGGACAAGGAAACATTCGATAAAATTAGTCCGAAGGAAATTAAATTAATTACATCAACAATTACAGATTTATCAGATGATGAAGGATGGGCATTTTTAGGAGATGTTGGAAGTTTATTACAAAAAAAGCGACCAAATTTTGATCCTAGAAACTATGGCTTTCAAAAGTTGACTCCATTGATCAAGTCGATCGGGAAATTTGAAATAGAGCAACGAGAAAGCCAAAAAGGCAGATATAAGTTGATTTATGTTAGAAATAAAGAAAAGCACATAATTAAAACTAAACGCAATACGGGCAGTTAGTAAAAGTGTAAACTGGTAATTTTAAGCTATTAATTCCGCACTTTAGCTTATTAACCGACACAAGCAAAAACTAAAAAAATGGAACTGAAAAAAGAATTAATTTGTATTCATGGTCAACCGGGCATGGTCAAAAATGTTATTACTTTAGCGTAAATAATGTTGAAAAATGTATATTTCAGTAGATTATATATACTTTCATCGTATCTTTATAAAAAGAAATAAAATAATTACCCCATGGAAAACAACAGGATAGATAAAAAAACTATTTTTCTTATCGTTTATCTTGCATCAAAAGTTAGTGATTTATACATAATAAAACTATTAAAATTACTTTATATTATTGATGAAACTTCTGTAAAAGAAAGTGGTGTTCCCGTAACCGATTTAGATTATAATGTTTGGCAACACGGACCTGTAAACACAGATATTTATAATGAGCTTAATTTTAATCAAGATACGGACTTGCTTAATTACATTTCAATCCGTAGCAGCCAGTTTGGGAGTATAATAACGAGTGATAATGAATTTCAAGATGATGAATTCTCAGATTATGAATTAGAATTGATTGATAAGATTATTGCTGAATACGGAAAACTTAGTAGTAAGCAATTAATAAATATTCTACACCAACAGGGTTCGTTATGGGATAAGATTGTTAAAGAGAAAGGATTAGAAAGTATATTTAGATACGAAGAGACAAATACAAGTCCCTATAAGATTGACTTTAAAGAAATTGTACAAGATTCACCATTAAAAAAAGGCATTTACCAATCTGCTAAAGAAAGCCTTAAATTCCAAAAACACTTAGAAACTTTTGCATAGTGTTTACTGTTGGTAATATTCTTCACATAGATAAGTATATATTTTCAAAAAGGATAAAATCAAGGACTCTGGTAAGTTCCTAATTGTTTTATATAATAACGAAAATATATCTATTATTGCCACTTTAACAAGTTCAATCGACTATGTCCCAATCAAATTAAAAAAAGAGGGATGTATTAAAGATTCCGATATTCATTTTAATGCTTATTTCATACCCAAACGTAAAGAAATTTGCACAAATAAGTATTCTTTCAAAAAAGATACGTTTATTTATCTAAACACAAAAGGAGTGTTTGAACAGGATATTAAGTATTACGAAAATGCGTACAATAAGGGTGCTATAGAGATTGTGGGTAGCCTAAGTAAACATGAACTTAATGAGATTGTTTATTGTATTTATAACTCAGAATTTACCAAAAGGAAAATAAAAAGCTTGCTTGAAAAAGTATTAGAGGAATTGAATAATTGATAACATTTCATACAACAAAACCAGGCCATCCCTGCCATAACAGCACACTTTAAAGACTAAAATCAAAACAACCGAACAAACTATGAACTGTAGTACAAGCACCTAATCTCATTGATGATTTATTATGTTAAATAGGTTTTGATTATACTTATAAGGGTAGGGGGGATGAAACTTGATTATCAATATGCAATTAGTTATAAACATTTATGTGTTTTTTAAGGAATTTTTCTGTTTCATAACAATTCATAGGATGACTAGAGCGTGAAATACCATAAATTCAAGTTAAAATATTACAATTTTAATCATAGCATTTGACAAATGATAAAATAAATTATTGTGACAATTCCCAATGATTGGGAATTGTCATTTTTTATTATTATCTTTGTATTTAAAAGGTAATAACAAGATTTATGACAGAATTACCGTATACAGTAGATAATATTAAACTCATTCAGGAATTTATTAAAGAAACAAGGATTCGGATTGCAAATGGCATTAGTATAACATTTACATCAAAAGCAAGTGCTGAATTAGAAGATTTAATGCTTGAATATGACATTACTACAGATGATATTGAACATACAATCTTAAATCTTACTCCTGAAAATTATTACAGGGGGATAGACCTTTCAGGGAAAGCTGATTTTAATGTATGTGCATTTAGGGCATTTGTAGGTAACGATAATATTGAAATATACTTAAAGTACGGCCTTGAGGCCAATAATTTACAAATACTTATTTTTTCTAATCATATCCCTAATTTTTCAATGAGTCAGCCATTTAAAAACTAGTATCATGGAAACAAAAAAAGTATTATCAAGAGAGAATGTAGCAACTGAAGAGTTGCAAGAAACTGTATTTAAAAATTATAAGGGTATATCGCTAACTTATACTGAGGTATATTATTTAGATTATGAAGTAAATGA
>JAOZNO010000236.1:5699-6273 GCA_029933755.1 Bacteroidales bacterium
AATGAAGATACAGGCATAATTAATAAAGAAAAGAAAGTTAAACATTATACCAAAAATCAAGTAAATCGTAATTTGCAAGCACTTAAAAGTGCTTATCTGGTAGCCAAAGGGGCAGCTGCACCTTATGAAATAATCAAATTTAGAAATAGATACCATATAGCTGCTTCTACGCTTAGTGTAGTACTTGGCTTTAGTAAAAATACAATTTCTAATATTGAAAATTATGGTGTAACATCCTTGCCTAGTGGTAGATTAATAAAGATGTGCATTAATAATACGGGTATAATGAATCAATATGTTGAATTATGCGATTTTATAGATAAGAATAAAAAAGATGAACTTTTTAGGAAATTTCAGAAACACGACTAAATCTTTAGTTGTGTAAATTAAAATCCGGTTGCTGAGAAAGCAAAAATTAAGTCCCTGAGAATGCGATATTTTTTTCCTGCAAGTATATTTGTCTTAAAACACTCTTTAAAATGCTTAACGATTACCTAATTGACTATAAAACAGATAGTTATATTTTTGTCCTATAATTAATATTATGTTAAATAGGGTTTTCTAAGAAAAGAGG
>JAOZNO010000237.1 GCA_029933755.1 Bacteroidales bacterium
GAATCCGGGAAAACTCTCAATGGCAATGTTTTCTACACTGTATCCATCAAAAGTCCTGGTATTCCTAATTATAGGATTGAAATCTCCTTTTATCTCAGGCATTTTATCCAGTTTCATACCTGTAATGATACCATTCCTGATTTTTTCAGCCCTGCTTTCCCAGGAATCAAGATCATTCCATTGTTTTGAAAAGTCTTTCATTACTAAATTGGCTTCATCTTCTGTCCAATGATGTCCCATACATAACATATCTTCCTGGGCATATCCTTTTATACCTATTAGTAAAAAGACTAAAACTATTATTTTTTTCATCTGTCTATATTTAATTGTTCTTATTTAAAAGTTAATAATATTCTCTTTTTCTAATTACAAATGAGCCCAGCCATATTCAGGAAGTCATGTATGTTAAAGATCTTCAATTCGTAAAAGGATTAAAGTGCTAATACTGATTTTATATTTGTTGATTAAAGAAGGTCTTTTCTTTGTTGAATTCCCTTTACCTTTTAATTTAAAAGAGTGTTCACCCGTTTTAAGTTTAAAATTACCAAAATTATGTTCGAAAAAATCACCTCCCTCACTAACCATATCTAAAATTGGACCTGCCATGTGATTATCAATTAATGGTTGGTACATACCACCAAAAGGACTATCTGCAAGAATTGCTGATATTTTATAGGTTCCATCTTCCTCCACATTAAATTTAAACTCAATTTCTGCATCAGGGGTTTCTGGTGTAAAATGAACAGCAACCATTTCCTTTTTTACTTTATTTGGGGAAGCCTTCATTTCTAATGTTGATGCAATCAATACTTTATATGGAGCAATTCTTTTATTGGCTACAGGTAATTCGGAATCTGAAAAAGTAATTGGAGTTTGATACCAAAATGCAACAGAGCTAATCCAGTCTGCCCTTTCAGAAGAACTTGACAATTTCTCTCCGTTATCATCAAACTTACTTCCACGATGTTCTATTGTAAATTTTAAGGATTCCTGAAATCGAATTGGATCTAGAATGTGCCAACGGTAAGCGGTAAGCCGATCTCCAGCTAAAACCCCTTCATACAAAGAGACACCCTGGAATTGACCCGAGAATTCTCTAAACCCCCAAGCATCTCCAAAATAATCTTCTGTGCCTGTTCCTTGAATAGATGGATTCTTCTCGCCGTCAATATAGAATCGGTCATCACCTTCTCCAAACCAACCTGTTTGCACTTGCTGTGCGGAGTAAACGGTTCCAATATAGTTTCCTTTACCCTTGGTATTCAATATAATATGATCACCGGGTTTAGCAGGAGTTTGTTGGTGGTATCTTGAATGAAAATAAAGGATGTCATCTTCGAGTGAATCAAGCTTTTCCCAATCAACATAATAATAAAAGTATGCTGGCCCAAACCCTGGTAGTTCATTCGTTATTGTAATTTTTGCGTGTTTTTTGAATGGCATTCTCCAGAAACATGTTCTTGATCTACCATGTGAAGATATGCTTACGGGAAAGGATTGGAAGTCTTTTGTTGCTCCATGTCCAACTCCAAAAAAATCTCCTAATGGAACCTCTACACTAGGCTTTTCAGAATGATCCCAATAAATTCTAATAACTAATGCACGTGTTGAAAATGGATTTAGTGAGGCTGATGTATTCCATATATGCTTTATAATTCCGGGTCCTTTTAAATCTGCAATAACGATGGTTTGACCTGGTAAAATTTCTTTTGAATCACCATTGCCATCAAATTTTGAATCAACACTTGAAGACCTCATACTTCGACCATTTGAAGCCTTTGTCAAATCATTTAGCAATGAACCATTGCCAGTTTGTGCATAAGCACAATTTAGTGTTGGTAGAAAGAATAGAATGCCAATAAAAAGGCGGAACAAAGATTTGTTCTTTATAATGGATTGAGTTGATATTTGATTCATGATTAGCTCGTTTTAGATTTTATTTTAATTCATTAATGACCATTCTTTACCACCGGTAGCTTCATCCAAAGACATACAACCTATTTGTACTACTGGAATAGGGTCATAAGCTAAAACCTCCTTACCAATTTTTTGACTTGTTTTGAATGCCCAAACAGCAGTACTTCTTAAATTTGTTAAAGTATGATAAATTAAATTATTCTCTTCATTAATTTTAAATTCTTCAATTTCTTTCTGTCGCGCTTTTAAAAATTTTGCTAATAATGAATCGTATTGATTCATATCAGCACCTGCCACATTATCACCTAAAATGTTGATAATTAAATTAATACCTTTTTTAAAAGTATCACCTTTTTTTATTTCAACAACTTCATGATAATATGAATCTATAAATTGAGGAACATCAACATCAAGAGCCCCGGGTATGTTATCCGTTGGGGGAAGTATCAGGTCTATTAATTTTTGGATTACAATTGCTTCATTTTCTAAAAAGAATTTTGGTGTCCATGAAATTTGAGATTCTTTACCGCAACTTTCTAAAATACTTAGAACAGTTGGGGTAGCTGCTATATAACCAAATGACAAGCCCATTCTTTTTATGGCTTTTCTTCTATTCATCATATTCATATTTTTTTATTTATAATTTGATCAGCAGCATGATTCGCAGCTCTCGCCGTTATGGCCATATATGTTAATGAAGGATTTTGACAACCAGAAGATGTCATGCAAGAACCATCGGTTACATAAACATTTGGAACGGTATGTATTTGATTGTTTCCATTTAAAATGGATGTTTTAGGGTCTTTTCCCATACGTGCAGTACCCATTTCATGAATTCCCATTCCCAAAGGCACTTGATAGTTAAAAGGTTTGACGTCTTTAAACCCTGCTTTTTCTAACATCTCTACAGCCTCTTGTGCTATATCTTCTCTCATTTTAAATTCATTTTCCTTCAATTCAGCATCGAAAGTAACCGTTGGTAAATCCCATTCATCCAATTTTTCATAATTGAGCGTCATTTTATTTTCATGATAGGGTAAACACTCACCAAATCCTCCCAGACCCATTGTCCAATCACCTGGCTCCAACATTTTTTCTTTAAATTCAGCACCATATCCATATTTAGCCATATTTCCTGATGAATTCTTTCTTCCACCCGCACCCTGATAGCCAAATCCTCTTAAATAATCTTTTTTTGTTTCTTTGTTACCAAGGTTTCTAAATCTTGGAATATAGATTCCATTGGGGCGTCCACCTTTATAGTATTTATCTTTAAAGTTATCTGTTTTTCCATTTGCACCTGCACCTGTATGATGATCCATTAGATTATGACCCAATTCACCACTGTCATTTCCTAACCCATTAGGGAATCGTTCAGATTTAGATTGTAATAAAATAGAGGTAGAACCAACTGTTGATGCACAACTAAAAATAACTTTTGCGTTAAAAACTATCTTTTCTTTGGTATTGGCATCTATTACACGAACCCCAGTTGCTTTTTTCAAGTCATCATCATAAATAATTTCATGTACTATTGAGTGTGGTCGCAATGTCATATTTCCAGTTTCTTCTGCTGCGGGTAAAGTTGATGCATTACTACTAAAATATGCACCATATGGGCAACCTCTCATACACCGATTCCTGTATAAACACCTGCTCCTACCTTTAAAACCTTCCCCACGGGTTAAATGAGCTGTTCTGCCAGGGGTTAAAACTCTATCTTTATAATTATCTGCCAGACTTTTTTTTAATTGTTTTTCAACACATTTTAATTCCATAGCAGGTTCAAAGATACTGTCAGGTAATTGAGGAAGTCCAAGTTTTTCACCACTTACTCCAATAAAACGTTCAACATGATCATACCAGGGTTCGATATTCTTATATCTTATAGGCCAATCCACACCAAATCCATCTTTTTTATTGGCCTTAAAATCTAAGTCACTCCATCTATAGCTTTGTCTCCCCCAAGTTAATGAACGCCCACCAACAAGATAACCTCTTATCCAACTAAAAGGTTTCGTTTCATTATATGGATGCTTCAGGTCATCTACAAAAAAATGCTTACGAGCCGCACTTGTTACACCTCCTATGGCTTGCTTTTTTTGTCGTAGTTTTTCCTCTCTGGTTGTTTTATCCCTGAATTTAAAATCCCAGGGATCCATGTACATGGTCGGGTAATCTTTTATGTGCTCTATCATTCTCCCTCTTTCTAACACAAGGGTTTTTAAACCTTTTTCACATAATTCTTTGGCGGCCCAACCTCCTGTTATACCTGTTCCAATAACAATTGCGTCATAGTTTTTCTCCATTTTATTAATTGCTTTTCAATTTATAAATATGAACATCCAATGGTTTAAATTCATCTTCTAAAATACCATTCTTAACTGAAACCGTTCTATTTTCATTATAAACATTTTGTTCCCCGTTGTAACTTTTACTTATTAAAAATTCCGGACTAAATGTTTCTGTCTTTGAAATGTTTGCAGCAATCAAAAAAGTACCAATCGGGCTTTCCTTAATAATTGCTTGTATTGATTCATTCTTTTGTCGAAGCTCAACATTTTCCCCGAAACCGGGTGCTAAGAATAAAGGCGCAAGCTCATTTAATTCTGATAAAAGTATTTTTTGTGTATTCCATAACTCAGGGTCGTCAACTGGCAGGTTTTGGCCATAACCTTTATACGTGTACCATAATGTTCCTTTAGCTCCATTTATCATTGCATGATAAGTCATAAATCGGTGTTCCTGAGGGTTTGGCCTACGTTGCTCCGGCCATTTAAACATTTGTCCGCAATGCCAAACCGGTGTTTCGTTCTCTGTATGAGCATATGCTTTTTTAATATTTTTACCAACTTCGTCAATCGATCCATTTGTAATAGGATAAGTATCAACGGCCAGTATATCGCAGCATCGCCCAAATGATTTGTAAACATCTGAGTGTGTTATAACCAGGTAAGATGGATGCACTTTGTCAGCTTCGTACGCAGCATTATATATATTGTGGATATATAGTAGATCGGCTTTATTGTATCCGGGTTCATCATACAGCATCCAACATAAAATTGCAGGATGGTCTTTATATTTACTAATAAAATCAAAATATTCTTGTGGATTTTTACCACTAACATGTACCGCGGCTAAAAGTCCAGCCTCATGGATTTTGTCTAAATCTTTAACAGATGCGACAACAAAATTATATCCTGTTTTTTTTAACTTTTCATAGTCTTCAATGGGTGCACCATAAGTTCCTATAGGGAAAAAAGCTTTACCGTTTTCATCAACAATAGTTAAATCTTTGGTCATTCTTTCAACTAAAGCGTGTTTTTCGAGCTTGCCTTTATAGTATTTTGTTTCTGAAATAATTGTTCCGTCATTTAGTGTTGGAAAAGTTGCTTTAATAGTAAGAAAACCATCCGTTACGCTATCCAGTAAAAATTTTGCATCAAAGCCTGGTGTAACAGTTTGTTCAGCGAGCTTTCCTTCATTCTCATGAAACAACTCAATTTTAACAGTTCCTTTCGGATTAAGCACAGAAATTTTGTATTTTGTTCCAAATGAAGCAACTAAAGTATCACCAATTGAAACTGCTTTAAGTACTTTGTATGATTCTATATTTTCCCTAATTTTTGTTAATACGGTATCATAGTCTAAAAATCTTACTACATAACCAAAATCCCCTGTTCCCTGGTCAATTTTCAGCATTAAATTATTTGTGCCTTTTATTAAATTAACAGGAATGTAGTCATTATCGGCTTGAAGCCATCTACCATTATATTCATGACTTTCATGAACTTCTTCTCCATTAAGAAAAACCCTTACGCCATCATTACTACCGACAGAAAGAATAGTTTTTTGTTTTTTTTGCGATTCTATTTGGCAGAATGCATAAGCCACCACCATATCTTTGGGCTTTAAATTGGTAAGATGAATTTTATCTTCCGTACTGTGTAGCTTAAACCATGTTTTTTCAATGCCTTTGTTTGCAACTATTACTTTTAACCCTTCAGTTGGGATGGCGTTTTTCTCACCATCTATTGATTCCAAATAATCGGTATAAAAACCTTTGCATTTCTTATCGTGATGATAACTGATTGTGGAACAATCCTCACAGTTTGGGAATGGACCAACGATTAACCAATCCTTGATGTATGTGTTAGGTTCATAAATAACTGAGTCAGTTTTATCATTATTACATGAAAATAAAATGCTTATGATGAATGTTGAGAAAAACAAAAAGAAATTTAATTTAACTTTCATAAGATTGTAATTTATGTTTTATAAGTTCACAAATGGGAATTAAGTACCCAGACAAAATTAATTGTATATTTACTTTTAAGCAACTTGCATATTGT
>JAOZNO010000238.1 GCA_029933755.1 Bacteroidales bacterium
GGAACATCTTGATAGCCGACTGCAATTTTATTACCATCCGGCGAAAATGTAATTGAAATAGGTTTGTTACCGGAACCTGTTGTTTCATTTAATAAATAAAAATTATTTTCTTACAAGCGTATTTTACCATCATAACAAACAGATGCAAACTTGCCGGTGGAAGAAAATGCAACACCTAAAACACCTTTACCATATCCTGTTAAAGCTTTAAGTTTTTCTATCCTTAAATTAGTGAAATTAGTTATATCAGATAAATTGGTTTTATAAATAACTACACCATAACTATTACTCCCGGACAAAGCAGCAGCAAGATATTTGCCGTTATGCGAAAACTCTAAATTAATAACAATATTACTAAGCTCTGAGAGGCGTTTAATTAACTTTCCGGTAATGGTATTGAAAATGTAAATTGACCTATTCTTTGTTTTTCCTGTTACTCCTGTTATTGCAATAATTTTACCATTGGGGCTAATAGCACCTGCATACAACTCACCTTCAGACCCTTTCCCGATTTGAAACCTGTAAGTTCGTATTAAATCACCAGTATGTGCGTTCCATAGTTTAGCCGTTTTATCAAACGATGTAGTAAGTATATATTTACCCTTAGCATCGGTGTTTATATCAAGTATGTCATTATTATGCATCTCTAAATTGAGCCGTAATATCGGTTCATTTACTTGTGCTTTACTTATCTGTAAAAACGCAAAACTTAATATGATAGTTGTTAAAATTGTTTTTTTCATTGTTTATATATTTTTATTTTTTAAAATATGATACTAAATCAAGGTACTCTTTTTCATTGTTTAATGAGTACACTCCGAATGGCATACCAAACACAAGGCCTTTCATGTTATCATGTTCGCCTTTTTTTTGTGTAAATACAAGGTAGTTGGTTCTTCCTTGCATTAAATTTTGTTTTAACTCTTTGTTGCCTCCCAAAAAATAATATACAACCTTCTTGTTTAGCTTTAAATCTTTTGATTCATTTTGCCTTGTCCAATATTTTGCTTTAATACTTTTAGGTTCTTTTATAACTCTACATGAATTAGCAAGCTGTTCGCCATTTTGGTTTATCACATTCCATGAAGAGTAATAGTTAAATATGGATTCCGTAAATAATAAAGCTGTGCTTTTGCCGTCAGAAACATAGAAAGGAATAATAAGATGATATTTTTCATTTTGTTCAATCATGGAGCTCTTTAGGTAAAATATCATATTCATATACAGCGGTTCTTCTCCTGATTCTATTGCTTGTTTATCAAAAGAGAGTGTTTTTATTTTTTCGTTTCCCTTTTCTTTTGCTTTAATGATTAGTTCTTTCCAATCTGTTTCATTTTGTGCGCTAACTGAATAGCTTAATAGCAATAACATAATTGCTGCTATGTTTTTAAGGTTTCTTTTTGTATTCATATTATTTATTTTACCGGTTAAATTTCCACTTCTACTTTGTTAATAAAAAGTTTATCATGCTCACCTATATTTCTGATTAAAAACTCAAATTCGTATATGCAAAAACACTCACAAGGGTTTCCAAGTCTTTTTAGATGAAATAAGTTTAATTTCGTACTATCCATGCTAGCTTTTCCTCTGAATTTCAGGCAACAATCGTCAATTATACGATATGTTACTTTTAATTGATTGTCTTCTTGCCTAACTGATATGTGAAAAGCAGTTTTACTTCCAAATTTTCCCAAATAGAACATAACTGAGTCCTGGTCTTCTGCATCACAATATTCAGTTACTTTAAATTTAGAGTGTAATCTTTTGCCATCAATTTCAACAGTTTCCTGAGAAACAAAAACTTCTTCTTCCTCAGATTTAATATTATCCTTAGTTTGTTGCTCTTTTTTATCTGTTGTACTATTACAAGAACTATACATTGCTACCAGCAAAACCAATACAGAAAAAGTCAAATTTTGTTTCATTCTCTTATTGCGAAATAAAGATATTTTTATCTGATATAAAGAAAGACAGAATATTTGTTTTTTGCAATCACGGTAAACCGTGATATTTGTATTAATGTGATGAGTGAATTGTTTTGGCTGATGAATAGATGTGTTTCTGCAATAAGTGGGATGGGGTGTAACGAAAAATGCACATTATTGCTACTGTTGGTCATTTACTAACCGGCTAGCTTTTTATTATTAGACTTTGCAGGTTTTATCAATTATGTGCCCGTTTAATGTTTAAAACCTAAACTTTTTATTAGCCAAACCTGCCAAGTCATGTTACTTCCAGATTGCTTTTTAAGCCACAAAAGGAATAACCACTACAATAGCAGTTCCTCTGCCCGGGCTGGAACTTATTTCAAAACTACCATTGAGACTTTCAGCTCGTGATTTCATTATTTTTAAGCCTATTCCATTCAAATGGTCTTTTTTAGTCATATCAAAACCATTCCCATTATCATCAATGGTAATATTTAGTTCAGTTTCGTGGCCAAATAGTTGTATAATCACTTCACTGGCAGCAGCGTATTTTAAAACATTGTTTAAGGCTTCTTCTACTATATGGTATATTTCCTTTTCAATTTCGGATGAAAGCCTATCCGGAAAATCATAAAAATCTATTTCCAAACCTATTTCATTGGATTTTTTAAAACTACTTTTCAAATTTTCTAGTTTACTTTTTAAACCTACCATTTTTAATTCTGGCAGGTATATTTCATGGGATATATCACGTACAAGCTTAGCAATCTCATCAATTTGTACCGACAGGTCTTGATCTTCAAGGGTTTCTTTTCCCAAGCTCCCTTTTAAAATGTTTATTTTGCTTCCAACCGAATCATGCAATTGTTTTGCTATGCGTATTCGCTCTTTTTCAACACCTTGCAAATGCGACCTCAGGTTTTGCTTTTGAGTTTCTGCTACTTTTACTGATAACTCAGTATTATTTTCAAACACCTGCTTTATTCGGTAACTTAATGCAAAAGCAAAAATAATCAACTCAATGGCAGAACCAATAAACATGGGATTTATAAAGAATACTTCTTCATTAATAATTCCAAACTCAATAAAAATAACTAAAACAGCACCAACAAAAAAGGAAGTAAATGCTGCAATATAAAAAAGAGTAATTTTTTTCTGATATTTATAAACTTTTGCAAGGCTTATTACTATAATAATGACCGACAAAAAGATAATAAAATAGAATACCTTTAAAAAAGTAATGGTAAAAGGTGTATACAGTGTTGTAAAGAACAACCATTTCACCATCATTAAGCCAATAAAAATGATAATTCCGTTAAATACTTTGTGTAATACTGGAGCAAATTGTTTTGTAAGCAAAATTTTCTGACTAAAGCGGATTAAAAATGCTAAAATCAGAATAATTAATACAACCCTTGCATGATTATTTGCATCAACCGAACCAGGATATATATACTGAAAAGAATAACCCAACACAGTAAAGAAGTATAAACCTAGTACAAGCACATAAAAAGCATAATAAAAGAAAGTACTATTTTTTAAATAGAAAAAGCCTATAATGCTGTACACAAAAATCAGAAAAATAATTCCAAAATAAGCACCATAAATAAAATTGTACTTATAATCGTAATTGTAACGGGCATCCTGTTTCCAAAGACTTAAAGGGAAGCTTACTGCGGCATTGCGTTTATCAATTTTTAATAAAAAACTTTTTGTTTCATTATTTTTTATTGAAAATGGGAATATAAATAGTCGGTTTTTTACGGGTCGTGAGTCAAAAGTGGTTCGATCACCAGTTGCGTAAAGTTTTTTAATCTCCAGACTATCTGATAACTCATACAAGTCTAAAAAATCAATATGTGGATTGTTTACCACAATATCAATTAATTGATTTTTTCCACTTTGATTTGAAACATGAAAAATTACCCAATAATTGTCTGATGAAAACCCAATTGCACTTTTAGTTTTATCTTTTTCATGTTTAATTTGGGCGTAGTATTCAATTAATATATCTTGTGTACTCCTTGCTGAACCCGAAGTGATAATGCTTATACTTTTATTAATATTAAGCTGTTCAAACTCTGTACTTAGCAATATCGTGTCAGAATCTTGTCCGCTAGCTCTAAAAAAACCAAGCAACACAAATAGTATAGAAAAGGTCAGTTTAAATAAGTTCATTTTCATAAGCAAAATGAATCAATTCAGTAAGGCTTTTTACCTGTAGCTTTTTAAAAATATTTTTACGATGGGTTTCAATAGTGTTTGTACTGATAAATAACTTATCACTAATTTTCGATGTCGTATTACCCTGAATAATTAAACCCACAATTTCTATTTCGCGTTGTGTTAATCTAATTTTACCGGCAAATTTATCAGAAAACGCCTGGTGTAATTTTGTTGATGACTTTACAGATTTACCAATAAAAAATTCATTGTAATCAAGTGAATCTAAACAATCTAGCAATTCATCCTGTTCGGCAGATTTTAACAAATAGGCATTTCCACCCAAATTTTTAATTTTATCAACCAATAATACATCATTGTACATAGTAAGTACAACAACTTTTAATTCTTTGTCTACTTTTCTTATTTCCTGCAAAATTTGCAAACCATCCTTATCCGGCATGTTTAAGTCTAATAACAAAATATCTGGCTTACTTGCAATAAGACTGCTCACTACCTTTGCCCCGTTTAGCTCATAACCAATTACTTTATAATTTTCTGACTCAGACAACATCTGCTTTAAGCCATTTGCAAAAATACGATGATCGTCAGCAATAAATAACGTTTTTATTAATTTTGACTTTGACTCATTCATTTAGTTCAAAAAATCAGGTGGTTTCAGCTTTGTTGCAGAATTGGTCATTCTGTTTTCATAAACGGAAAATTAGAAAATCTATTAGCACTAACCAAAATTATTTATTAAAAGCTACAATTTAATTAGTATTCAGAAAGAAATAAACTATTTTAGCCAATATTTTATATTAAATATAGCAATATGCAACAAATAAAAATTTATATTTCTATTGTCTTTCTTTTTGCTGTTTTAAGTGCCTGTAAACAAGAAATAGCAGACAAAAACAGTACTAAAACAGAGCAAATTATTGAAACGATTAAAGAACAGTTTGTTCCTGACAAAAGAGACCATATTTTTAATATTACAGTAACTACTTCAGGTAAAAACACGGTAATTAAAGGTGAAACAAGCCACACAAAAGTTCAGTTTGCCATTGATTCATTAATGAAAGTAAATGAAATAGATTTTATTGATTCCATAGTGTTTTTGCCAAATAGTTCAGTTGAAAATAAACCGCTAGCAATCATTAACTTATCAGTTGCCAATTTAAGGAAAAGTGCAAGTTTATCAACGGAATTAATAAGCCAGGTTTTAATGGGGCAAATCGTTAAATTACTCAAAAAGGAAGGTAATTGGTATTTGGCACAAACACCTGATGGATATTTTGGATGGATTCATAAATATGCACTCACAACAAAAACAGAAATGGAAATAAAAGAATGGAAAAATAGTGAGAAACTAATGGTTACATCAATTTACACACATGTGTTTTTTGAACCAACTTTACATTCAGAACCTGTTACAGATTTAGTTATTGGCAATATAATCAAACTTAAGACAAAGCGCGGCAATTATTATGTGGTTGAATTACCCGATGGACGAAATGGCTTTTTGAAGGAAGATAAAGCAGAAACATACAAAGATTGGCAGGCAAAAATTAATGCGACACCGGAAAATATTGAAAATACAGCAAAAAAATTCCTGGGCGTTCCTTATATGTGGGGCGGAACATCGGCTAAACATTTAGATTGCAGTGGCTTTACTCAAACAGTATATAAACTAAACGGTATTCAATTAAAACGAGATGCGTCACAACAAGTTAAGATGGGAATTGAGATAGATACGACAAACCATTTTGCCCAAATGCAGCCGGGTGATCTTTTATTTTTTGGCAGAAAAGCAACAAAAAATAGCAAAGAAAAAGCAAGCCATGTAGGTATTTACATAGGTGATACCGAATTTATTCATGAAGCCGGTTTAGTCAAAATTAATAGTCTGGACTCAACAAGGAAAAACTATAATGAAGGGCGCTTACGTACTTTTTTAAGGGTAAAAAGAATATTGAAATAGCTCAACAGTCTAAATAGATACTGTCCATAACGTTTTGTGTTTTTTTTATGTTTCTTACTATTTTCAAACGTGAACAGTATTCAGTTCTCAGTAGCAGACTTTACAGAGCTACTGCAGACTGTAAACTGTCTACTGCCAATTTTTACAAATCTTTAAATAAATTCCATATATCAAAAAACTTAAAAATAAGACA
>JAOZNO010000239.1 GCA_029933755.1 Bacteroidales bacterium
TTACTTTTTGAATAACACCATGTATACGTATTGCAACACCATCTTCATCTTTTTCTATGGTTCCTATTTGCTTTTTGTGAACAATTTTCCCGTTTTTTTTAATAATGCGGTATTCTTGTTCAATATTTTCATCATGCTTTACTAACTTGTTTCCATATATTCCTACATTTTCAATATCTTCAGGATGGACTATGTTTTTTATTTCTGAATAGAAGAGTTTTCCTTCTTTCTTTTTAACGCCTACTATATGGTAGGTTTCATCTGACCAATGTAATTCACCTGTTTTAAAAATGTATACCCAGGTACCAATTTTGCCAATTTGCATCGCTTTACGTAACAAATCCTCCCGATCTCTAATTATTTGTGTTTTTTTACGTACTTGATTCCTTAATAGAGTGATAAAAATAATTGAAATTAAAAAGAACAGTATCGCAGCATAAATCAATAACTTTAGCCATTGAGGAAATTTCCAATTTTTATCGCGATAGCTTGATAAATCGTATTTGTTAAGCAGTTGATAATAAATAGAGCTTTGCTTGCTCTTCAGAGCTTTTAAATTTTTATTTAGAATAATAACTCAATTCTTTACTTTTACCTTTTGTTAAGGCATAACCGGCATCAATAGGGTTAAAGAATAGTCCGGCACTTTTTATCCCATAAAGAGCATCACCCAGGCTGTTAGGTGAAGGGCCAACCATTGCATAAATTTCACCAGTTCGTAATTTATCCATGGCTTTTTTATGAGAAAAAAACTCAACTGCCTGGTATTCAATTTTAAACTTGCTAAAATAATTGATAAAACCCAATGCATTATTATCGCCTTTAACTAAGGCTATTTTTTGATTATATAAATCTTCAATATTTTCAAAATTGGTTTCTTTTTGAATATAGAGTTCACTCCATTGCGTGTTTAAGCTGGTATTTACATAATCAATAATTTCTTTTCTTTTTTCGGTTATTTGTGTGCCGGGCAAAACATCAATTTCTCCATTCTTAAGCATCGAAAATAATTCGTTCCAGCTTCCATCAATCCATTCAAACTGAATGTTTTCCTTAATAAGTATATGGTGAATAATTTCAACAGGAAATCCTCTAGGTATCTTATTTTCATCTCTGTACATTAAACCCGGTACAATTGGAAGACCTATTTTGTAAACCTTATTTTTATTATTGATCAGTGAGTCTTTTGCACCAATAATTATGTTTTGTGATTTTACAACAGAAAAGGAAAAAAGAAAACACAAACCAACAAGGATAACAGTCCTTAAAGAATTTTTATTTTGTGAAGAGTCTGTTTTAAATGAATGTGTATTAGCATACATTTTATAGTGGTTTATTTTTCAAGGTGCTTTTTCAGTAATGCAAATAGTATTTTCTCGTTTATAGGTTTTGAAATATATGCATCACAGCCTGCTTTTTTTGAAATGCGTTTATCCTCAGCATGTGCATACGCTGTTTGTGCAATTATCGGTATTTTTGGATAATGTTTTTTAATTTCCTTTGTGGCTTGATAACCATCTAAGTCAGGCATTTTTACATCCATTAGTACCAAATCCGGCATGTTTGTCAAACAGCTTTCAATAGCCTCTCTACCTGTTATTGCACGTGAAATTTTAATGCCTGTAATGGCTAATATTTCAACCAGCAATATATAATTCATGTCATCATCTTCGGCAATGAGTATGGTTTTATCTGACCAGTTTAATGTTTCAGTATCAACAGCTTCAACTTCGTTAGATATTAAGAGATTTTTATTTACCGGATTATAGGGAATGGTAAAGTAAAATTCAGAACCTTTATTTAGTTCTGAAACTAATCGAATTTTTCCACCCATTAGTTTAATATATCCTTTTGAAATGGCTAAACCTAAACCTAAACCACCAAACTCACGGGTTGCGCTAATTTCTACCTGGCGAAAGCGATCAAATATTTCCTCGTGCATTGATTTGTCTATTCCAATACCGGTATCTTTAATAAAAAATTGTAAAGACACTTCATGAAGTGTCTTTACAATTTCACATCCAAACTCAACAGAACCTTTATGGGTAAACTTTATAGCATTGCTTATTAAATTATTAAAAATTTGATGAAATTTTTCTTGATCTGTTATGATGATATCTTCAGCTAAATCTAACTTTTTCGTAAATTCAAGTTTAATATTCTTTTCATTTGCTGTAAGTTGATAGTAGTTGTATAGGCCTGATAATGTATTGTTTACTGATATTTTGTCGGTATAAAGAATCTCTTGCTTAGATTCTATTTTAGAAATGTTAATTATATCTTCAACAATTGAAAGAAGCTGCTTGCTGCTATTGGTAATTCGATCAATAAATTTAGAACGTTTTTCATTTGTTGTTTTAGGAAGGTTTAATAATTGTGAAAAACCAATAATACTGTTCATTGGTGTTCTAATTTCATGAGAAAGGTTATTTAAAAATGCAGATTTTAACTGATCGCTTTCTTCTGCCTTTTCTTTTGCTTGTAACAAATCTTCTTCAGCCTTTTTTCGCGAAGAAATATCTATTGAAAATGTAACAACTACCTCTTTACCAAGAAAAATACTTTTTTGGCAGCGAACAATTTTAGGAAATATTTCACCGTTTTTTCTTATTCCCCAAAAGTCAAATTGTTGTGGTTTTTCCTCAAAAGCTAATTTTACAAATTTATTTATTTTTTCAAGATCATTTTTTCCGGGTGCTGATAAGAATTCGGGTGTTTTTCCAATAAAATATTCTTTCGGATAACCGTACATTTTAACGGCTCCTTCATTTACATCCAAAAAGCGACTTTGTTTATCCTGAATATAAATTGCATCTGATGCATTGTTAAAAAGTTCACGGTAGGTTTTTTCACTTTCTTCTGCACTTTCTTTGGCTTGATGTAATTCATCAATCATTTTTATACGATCTGAAATATTGCGAATTACTCCAAGGTTACCAATCCACTTACCGTTTTCACTAAGTAGTTTAGCTCCAAAAGTTTCACCGGGAAAAACCTTGCCCTTTTTATCTTTATAGCTTGTAATATATAACTCTTCATTTTTAGGGGCATTTTTATTATATACTTTTTTGCCGGCATCTTCATACTTTTCTTGTTCTGCATAAAGAATATCTGTGCTTTTACCAATTATTTCACTAAAGGAATATTTAAACATCTTTAGTGCGGCTTTGTTTGGAAGTGTTATTGTTCTATTCGGGTTCGTAATTATTATTCCGTCAGAAATAGAGTTAAACATGGTTTCAAACAGTTTCTTTTGATTGTCCAGTTCATCTTCAGCCACCTTTTTTTGACTTATATCTTCAACAATAACATACATTTTATTAACTCTTCCCTCCGAGTCTTTCAACGGAACAATATGTTCCCACAGGTTTGATGATTTACCCCATTTTGATTTATAAAAGTATTCTTTACTGATAATTTGGCCAGTTTTAAGTACTTGTTTAAAATCATCGGCAAAACCATTTTCAACTAACAACGGAAAACTAAGTATATTTATCTTTTTTGTTTCTTCAATAGATGGAGAACCTAAAATATGAATTAATGCATTATTTGCATCAATAACTTGACCATTAGGTAATGCTGTGAAAATTCCTAAAGGTGAGTTGTCAAAAAGAAGCTGGAAATTTTCTTCACTTACTTTTTTATCTTTTTTTGCTATTTCCAACTCGGTAATATCTACAAAAGCACCTATTATCCTGATTATTTTTCCTTCTGCGTTTTTAAGTGATTTTGCCGAAGCTAAAACATTTCTTTGTTCACCACTTTTTCTCAGAGCCCTTATTTCCATTCGTGCGCTGCCAGCCTCAACCGCCAACCGATCTAAATCATTAAAGGCTTTTTCCCGGTCATTAGGGTGAATAAAATCCATCCAGTTTCTATAATGCATGGGACCGGTATTTGGCATTCCATGAATTTTAAACATATTATTGTTCCAGTGTGCTAATTCTGTTTCTAAATCCCATTCCCAAATCCCAATATTCCCTGTATCAGTAGAAACGGATAAGCGTTCATTAAGCATTAATATGTCTTTTTCTTTTTCCTTTCGTTCTGAAATGTCGCGTATTGCCGTAAAGCGAACTTCTTCACCATTATAATCAATTGATTGCGACTGAATTTCTAAAGGAATAATGCTACCATCTTTCGTTATTCCTTCAATTTCATATGGAGCATCTTTATTGGTTTGGCTTTGTTGAGTTATTTTATCAGAGTATTTTTCCAGAACAACTAATTTAATAACATCTTTACCAATTAATTCAGCACGACTGTAACCAAACATTTTAAGCAGTGTTTGGTTAAGATCTTTTGCCACACCTTTTTTATGAATTAGTATTCCTTCAAATGTTAAATTAGATAGTTTCTTAAACCTTTCTTCGCTGGCACGAATTTCAATGTTTCTGTGTTCCAGTTCTTCATTTAATACAAGATATTCTTCACTTAATGCTTCAAATTCATTTCGCTGTTTTGCAACTGCATCAAATAGCTCATCTTTTTCCAGTTCTAAAATGGTATTCTTTGTTATATCTTTAACATAACCCAGGTAGTGTATAATTTCGCCTTTACTATTTCTGATTATAGTTGTAAAATCATAAAGCCATACTTCTTTACCATTTTTATGAATTATTCTATAAGGTTTATGCTCAAAGTTATCAAGCTTATTTTGTTGGGCATTATTTACCTCATTGGCAACCCTTTGTACATCTTCTTTATGAACAATATCTTTAAAACTAATTTTTCCGGAAATAAAGTCTTCTGCACTATAGCCAAAAACATTCGCTACATTTTGCGAAACATATTTTGCAGACCAATTAGTACCTGGTAACCACTTAAAAATAACAACATTACCTTTGGTGAAGATGTTCCGTTCCTCTATAAGTTGGCGATTGATTTTTTCTACTTTTTTCCTATTTTTTATCTTTTCAGAGATATCATAGAGAGAAATAATTGCTTTACTAAGTGTTTTTTCATTTGGGTCAATGGGGAATATCTTCAGAATAACATGGACTGTTTCACCTGTTATTGTACGTATTTCATATTCTGACTCAAAGCTTGTTGCACCATTAGCAAATGCAGTTAATTCATGTTTAAAAACTTCAAAAGATTGCTCCTTAAACGTTTTTTGTAAGTTATTGATTAAAAACTCTTTGCTTGGTGCTTTATGTAGCTTTACAGATGCTTCATTTATATTTATAATTTTAATTTTTTTTGCACATTCCTGGGCAAATTCAGGATGTTCATCCAGGTATGTTTTTACATCAGTTACTCCGCTATCTTTAAGCTTTTTAAGTAGTATTATTGCTTCAGTAAAATCTTCTTCCCATAGTGAAATTGGATTTTTTTCAAACAAATTCTGAAAATTCTTTTCTTTTTCAGAAATCCTTGTTTGATCTTCGTCTTTTATATCGTTTAGCTTTTCCCAATTAGCTATATCTGTTTCAATTAATTCTTTATATTGGGATAGTACTTCCAGTTGTTCCTGATTGTATAGTCTTTCTTTGGTATCAATTACGCTTATAACACCAAAAGCCGATTTATCGGTCCATAAAATCGCTGTGGCTAAAAATGATACGATAGCTGACTTTTTGCTTGTGTCGAGTTTTCTGTTTTTGTCTTTGTTTATATTGGGTATTTGAAGTACCTTTTTGTTTTTCAGAACACTTTTGATATATTGGAGGGTATTATCGTTAATTATATCATTAGTATTGTCTGGGGTTTCCTTCGTTTTACTGCTAACAAAAATTTTAGTTCCCTTTCCTTGGTCAATTATAATCCGGGCTGATGAAACCTTAAGATGTTTCGCCAGAAGATTAACAATAATCTGCCATTTATTTTGACAAGGAGATAATATCTCGTTATCAACAGGATAGGTTTTCATACCGGAATATGCAATTTTTTATTAAATAATTGATTTTTAGGGTTTTTATTCCTGAGGCATAGTCAGCCTTTTCCTTTAGTTAGCCAAGCTAAAAAAGATGTTTTGTTAGGAATAAAATTTAAAATTAGTAAAAATTTTTGAACCTTTAAGGTATATGTTGTTAATTTTGAGGAAGGTATTTAGCTACACTTTGCTGTAATTTAGCTCGCTATCATATTAGAGCGGGTCTTTAAAGTCAGCTTTTTACGTATTTTTTTGTTTTTTTACATTTTGTTAAAAGTCAGCAGTCCTCAGTATTCAGTCGCTCAAGTTTAGCTTGCCTGTCCGCTGTACTTTGCACTATGGAAGGCGGGTCTGGGATATTTTTAATATCTACAATGCATA
>JAOZNO010000240.1:0-3390 GCA_029933755.1 Bacteroidales bacterium
ATATACCTTGAATTGCGCCCATTAAAGTTCCTCTTTCACCAGTAAGATCACTATATACCTCTCTCTTAAAGGTAGTTTCAAAAAGGTATCCTGAACCAACACCTA
Organism: Bacteroidales bacterium; assembly: GCA_029933755.1. Taxonomy (GTDB): domain Bacteria; phylum Bacteroidota; class Bacteroidia; order Bacteroidales; family NBLH01; genus NBLH01. The sequence continues at coordinate 106 of JAOZNO010000240.1, forward strand.
TTCCCAACGCAACCACTCGGTCAAAAGCTTTGCCAGTTGCATCTTGAAAAATTGCATAACTTGAATTCAAACCTCTTCCTTCAAGGAACATTCTGCGCAAACTGGTTCCAGAGCCTTTCGGCGCAACTAAAATAACATCAACATCTGCAGGTGGGATAATATTTGTACGCTCTTTGTAAGTTATACCAAAGCCATGCGAAAAATACAAAGCTTTACCAGGCGAAAGGTATTTCTTTACGGTTGGCCAAACAGAAATTTGCCCAGCATCTGAAAGTAAATACTGAATAATTGTTCCTTTATCAAGAGCTTCCTCAATTTCGAACAATGTTTCACCAGGAATCCAACCATCTGCAATTGCTTTATCCCAGGTTTTTGATTCTTTTCTTTGCCCAATAATCACATTAAACCCGTTATCTTTAAGGTTTAGTGCCTGTCCTGGTCCCTGAACTCCATAACCAATAACTGCTATGGTTTCATCTTTTAATACTTCTTGTGCTTTTGCCAAAGGAAACTCGTCCCTTGTAATCACATTTTCCTCTGTTCCTCCAAAATTAATTTTTGCCATTTTTAATATTTAGTTGTTGTTAAAATTAGCAATTAGTATATTAGCAATTAATAATTAGTGTATTGGTAATTATGTATTTGATTAGTTTCAATTACAAATTACCAGTTGCCAATTACTAAATTACCAGTTACTAATTACGTATTACTATATGTATATGCGTTTTCTTTTTCCAAAAGGTGCTCATCCAAAGATTTCATAGGTTTAGCCATTGCTACTCTACCTGAACGTATAAACTGAAGTACACCAAATGGTTGTAATGCTTTAAGAAGTTTCTGGGTATCTTCTTTATGTCCTGTCTTTTCAATCAGGATATACTCTGTTTCGATATCTAAAATCCGGGCACTATGCTCACGTACAATTTCTTCAATATTTATCCCTGACTTTATCGCAGAAATAGGAAGTTTGTATAAAGCCAATTCCTGATGAATTAATTCATGATCTTCGTACACAAATACTTTGTACACCCCAATCAGCTTTTCCAACTGCTTGGCCACTTTACCAATTAACTCTTCAGTGGTTTTAACGACAATTGTATAAGTATAAATATCCTTTATTTTTGATTCAGAAGCAGTTATACTTCTAATATTCAGATGTCTTCTAGTGAAAACAATGGTTACATGATTTAGTAAGCCTATATTATTTTCAGTAACTATATTTAAAGTGAATAATTTTTCCATAATTTATTTTTCTAAATTTTTAGCCGCTAATACACTAAAATAAATATCCATATTATTTATTGAGTATAGCATATATTCTAATTAGTAGAAATTGATAAAGTTTATTTTCCGTTTTTATTCTGTATTAATATTAGTGAATTATATTCTGCCAATATTAAATAACTAACTGTCAAGTTTTGCTAGCTGAGAACTGTTAACTGAGAACTTGCTACGCTTTTAACATCATTTCAGAAACAGAAGCTCCAGATGGCACCATAGGAAATACATTATCTATTTTTTCAACACTTACTTCCAGCAAATAAGGTCCCTCAGAATCTAACATTTTTGATATTGCTTTTTTCAAGTCCTTTCTTTCGGTAACCTTGATAGCTTCCAAACCAAAACCTTCACTTATTTTAATAAAATCCGGATTAGTCATAATAGTACAAGCATATCTTTCATCAAAGAATAGTTGTTGCCATTGACGCACCATTCCCAAACAACTATTGTTTAGTAGAACTATTTTAACCGGAATTTTATAATGCCAGGCAGTTGCCAGCTCCTGTATAGTCATTTGAAAACCACCATCTCCAATAAAAACTACAACCTGTCTATCCGGACTTCCTAGTTTTGCGCCAATTGCAGCAGGTAAACCAAAACCCATTGTTCCTAAACCACCTGAAGTAACAATACTTTTAGGATTTACAAATTTGTAATAACGAGCTGTCATCATTTGGTTTTGACCTACATCACTTACAGCAATTGCCTCGCCATTAGTCTGTTCCGAAACTTCATGAACTACCTCAGCCATTTTTATCTCATTACCTTTAGGATGAATATCCAAATCAATAACGGCTTTGGTTTCTATATCTTCAAGTTTTCGAAATTCTGCCAACCATTCTTCAAAATTATTTTTCTGTACCAGCTCATTAAGCTTAATTAATGCTTTTTTTGCATCGGAAATAACTGCCACATCTGCTTTGATATTTTTATCAATTTCAGAAGCATCAATATCAATATGAATAACCTTTGCATTTATTGCATAGCGACTTGTATCACCAGTTACACGATCGTCAAAACGCATACCAATTGCAATAATCAAATCAGCCTCATTGGTTTTTATATTTGGAGCATAATTACCATGCATTCCCAACATTCCTACAGACAAAGGGTGACGACTAGGAAAAGCCGTAAGTCCAAAAAGTGTAGCAGCCACCGGGATACCAGTTCTATTCGCAAAGGTTTTTAATTCTTCCTCTGCTCCTGAAATAGTAATACCCTGACCAGCAAGAACCAATGGCTTTTTTGCATTATTAATAAGATTTGCAGCTTCTCTTAGTTTTTCCATATCTAATTTGGGATATGGAAAATAGCTGGGAACTTTTGTTGCTTTTTTATATTCATAATTCTCAACAGCTCCAAGTTGTGCATCTTTTGTTATATCTATCAATACCGGACCCGGACGACCAGATGTTGCAATATAGAAGGCCTTGGCTATTGCCTCTGGAATTTCTTCGGCTTTTGTAACCTGATAATTCCATTTGGTTACAGGCATAGAAATACCAACTATATCAGTTTCCTGAAAAGCATCAAAACCTAAAAGATGAGATGCAACCTGACCTGTAATACAAACCATTGGAGTAGAGTCTATCATAGCATTTGATAAACCTGTCACCAAATTTGTAGCACCCGGACCCGAAGTTGCAAATACAACTCCCGGTTTGCCCGAAACTTTTGCAAAACCCTGTGCAGAATGTGTAGCACCCTGCTCATGACGAGTTAGAATATGCCTGAGTTTTGAACCACTTTGGTAAAGAGAATCATAAATCGGCATAATAGCACCACCAGGGTAGCCAAAAACTGTTTCAACACCCTCAGTAATAAGAGACTGAATGACAGAATCAGCACCATTCATTATTTTGTTTTTTTGCTGTGCCGGTTTTTCTTTAGTTGTTTGCGTTGTTGTTGCCATAAGCAAAATTTTAATTAATGTTTCGTTGCGTTGTTAATTATATTGCTAAACTGTTGTTTTATTGTTTTGTAGATACAAGGCATGCCTTGTAT
>JAOZNO010000240.1:3490-6249 GCA_029933755.1 Bacteroidales bacterium
TAATCAATAATCCTTACAGCTCCTTTATCAGCTGAAGAAACCGTTAAAGCATAAAGTTTTAATGATTTTGAAACTTTCCTGTTTCTTCCAACTGGTTTATAGGCATCTGTCCCTTTTTGTTCTTCTTTATTTTTTCTTTCTGCTAATTCTTCATTTGAAATTAATAAATTAATTTTCCTTTGCGGAATATCTATTTCTATTGTATCATTATTCTGAATTAAAGCAATAGCACCACCACCACCAGCTTCGGGTGAAACATGGCCAATGGAAAGACCGGATGTTCCGCCTGAAAAACGACCATCAGTTATTAAAGCACACTTTTTATCCAATTTTGCAGATTTGAGATAAGATGTAGGATATAACATTTCCTGCATTCCAGGTCCACCTTTAGGTCCTTCATATCGAATTACAACCACATCACCAGCAACAATTTTATCATTCAATATCGCATTCATTGCATCATCCTGCGAATGATAAACACGAGCTCTTCCCGTAAATTTCAACATTCCTTCATCAACTCCTGCCGTTTTAATTATGCAACCATTTTCTGCAATATTTCCATAAAGCACTGCTAGGCCACCATCCTGACTATAAGCATGTTCAATGTCACGAATACATCCATTATGCTTGTCAGTATCAAGTTTCTCATCCATGTTTGATTGTGATGCCATTTCTAAATTTCGGCCAATCATACCCGGTGCACTTTGGGCATTTTTAAATGCTTCTTTAACGGCTGTTTTTCTACGGATATCAAATTGATCAATCGCTTCTTTTAAAGAAGGAGTGTCAACCCTATATACATCTAATTTTAACAAATTACCTCGTTCCAGTTCACCAAGAATAGCTAATATTCCACCTGCACGGTTTACATCTTCCATATGATAATGCGAGCTAGGTGCTACTTTACAAATATTAGGAACTGTTCTTGAGAGATCATTAATATCTTTCATACTGAAATCTACCTCAGCTTCACTAGCAACTGCTAAAAGATGTAATACTGTATTTGTACTTCCACCCATCGCTATATCAAGTGTCATAGCATTCATAAAAGCATCATAGGTTGCAATACTTCGGGGAAGAATATTTTTATTTCCTTGATAATAATACTGCTCAGTTATTTCAACCAATCTTTTTGCAGCTTTTTCAAATAGGCCAAGACGACTTTTGTGCGTAGCAACAATAGTTCCGTTACCCGGTAATGAAAGGCCAAGTGCTTCAGTTAAGGAGTTCATTGAGTTGGCAGTGAACATACCTGAACATGAACCACATGTAGGACAAGCATTTTGTTCAATTCCTGCAATTTGCTCATCTGTAACCGAATCATCAACAGCCATTACCATTGCATCTACCAAATCAATTTTTTGATTTTCAAATTTGCCTGCTTCCATTGGGCCACCTGAAACAAAAATAGTTGGTATGTTCAGGCGCATTGCTGCCATAAGCATTCCTGGGGTAATTTTATCACAATTACTAATACAAATAAGCGCATCAGCTTTATGAGCATTACACATATACTCTACACTATCGGCAATTATTTCACGCGAGGGAAGGGAATAGAGCATTCCATCATGTCCCATAGCAATACCATCATCAATTGCAATGGTGTTAAATTCTGCAGCAAAATAGCCACTCTCTTCAATAATTGATTTTATATATTGCCCCACTTCATGTAAATGTGCATGCCCCGGAACAAATTGTGTAAACGAATTTGCAATTGCAAATATAGGTTTTCCAAATTGTTCTTCTTTTACTCCATTTGCTCTCCACAAACTTCGGGCACCTGCCATTCGTCGCCCTTTAGTACTTTCATCACTGCGTAATTGATTGCTCATATATATATTTTGTTTTGTCGCATAAAAAAAGCGCCGCTCTCAATGAGAATGGCGCTTTAAAATTATATCTTTTTTATCACATCATTCCCATATCTTGCATTTTATATAAAAAAATGCTAATAAAGACAAGAATAATAATGACATTAAGTTTCTGCATATTTTTGCACTATTTTGACCGGATAAAAGTATTAGATATATTTTAAAAAATACAAGAGATTATTATATTTATTTAAAAATATTTTATGCTTCAGTGTTACCGTCAAGATTATCAAACAATTATACAATTAGCAATTTAGGATAAAAAATAATATTTTCATTATAATTTGCACCTTTTAATGATAAAATACCTGTTAAAACACAGTTTTAATACTAAAATATTAGCTATTTATCGAAAATTCATTGTTTTATAAAAGATGTAAACCTTTACTACGAAATTTAATAAGGAACCAATAAGCACAGCTACAAAAAGAAGGAATAAATATTAACTACTTGTAAATATTTATACAAAAAACCTTACAAAGATATTAATTGAAAGGAAAAATTCTTTAAACAAAACTATTTCTGATTTATTTTATGATTAGTTTATCTTTGCCGCGGATATTTAGTTTCTCTGGTCAATAAATAAATTTTAAAATTGTTTAATGAAGAAAAGCTTACAGATATTATTTTTCATTACCATAAGTATAATTATTAGCTTGTTTTTCTACTTTGATTTATATACATGGTTACAGGTTGAAAATATAGAGCTTGTTAAAACATACTTCCTAAATTTAGGCATTGCTGCCCCTTTATACATGATTTTAATGTATATATTCTTTAATTTGGCTGCTATTCCAAGGGTATTTTTTACGATTTTTTCGGGTTATGTTTTTGGTTTATTTTATGGGTTTTTATTTGCCTGGTTAGCAACACTGGCTGGTTTAATAG
>JAOZNO010000241.1 GCA_029933755.1 Bacteroidales bacterium
ACTTAAATTTTTCTTTAGGTCTAATTTGTCTTTTTCTAAAAGGTAATTAAAATTAAGATACTCGGTTTTTTTAGTAGTGTCTGCCCCCTCTCTGTTTTTCTTCCAGGCTTCTGTGTCTTGTTTTTCACGATATTCAAAATAAAGAGTATCTGTTTCTATTATCGCCTTATCTAAAGAATCAACAGTACTGTATGTTAATTCAAACTCAAGTGTGTCAACATTTTGAACCAAGGTATCTTTATACCAATATAATAAACTATCTTTTTCAGGATTAAGTTCTAAAAGGTAATTATCCTCTGATATATCAAAGTTTAATGGTCTTAATTGATAGTTATCAGTTATTGGAATATCAAAACTTAAATAAATCTTTCCTTTTTTTTCTCTACTATAGTCTGAAAGCCTCTGTTTTATTTTCTTTTCAGTAAACATGTAAAGAAAAATATTATTAGGCTTGGTAAAGTGTTGTTCTGTAATAATTACCGTATCTCTTACCAGGCTATCCCTGTATGTTGAGTCATTAACATCATGTAATATTGTTCCTGCTTTAACAGAATCGATATTAATAATCACCTGACGTTCAGGAATTAATACAGAATCAAGAAATGCGAGATTTTCCAAAGGATCAAGCATTAAGTTTCCATTCATATCCTGCAAGGCAAATATTTTATACGCTCCACCTTTAATAAAATCAATAGAAAAATTACCACTTGTATCTACTTTTGATAGATAATCAGGCATTGATAAATAGGGTATTGAATCACTATTTTCATGATAAACCATTACCAAAGCCTTTTCTGGAACTTGCATGTCAAAAGCATTTTTTATTTTACCTGCAATCCTAAATGAATCTATTGTAGTACCAGTAGAAAAAACAAAACGAAAATTCTCAAGAATATTTCCTTCATTTAAATCAGCTATAGCAAGTCCAAAATCAAATACATACGTGACCGACTCTTTAAGTGTATCACTTATTTCTATAATAAGACTATGCTTTTTTGTTCGTATATCAGGAAATTCTTTTAAAGGTGGCGATGACAAAAATTCATCATTTATATTCTCAAGTACAAAATATTCATCAAATGTGAGTTTTAACTTATTTTCATTAAAAGAAGTATCTGCAAAAATAGGTTCACTGTATATCATAACAGGTGAAAGAGTATCTTTTAAACCTCCTGAAATACTTCCAATTTGTGCACATGAATAAAATAAGCCTGTAATAAAAAGTAAAAGGCCTAAATAAAATGCTGATTTTGAACTGCTGAACATGTATCTGTTAATAGTAAATGAAAGGCCAAAGATATAATACTTGATTAAAATAAATTATAAACGGTGTCAATTATTCAATAATCAATATACATTATTCAATTTTTTTACTCCCATTCCAACAACACCTTCCCACAGTTACCACTATCCATTGCATCAAAACCTTTTTGAAAATCATCAGCCTTAAACCGGTGTGTTATCATTGGGCTTAAATCCAGACCAGACATAAGCATTTGTTCCATTAAATACCAGGTTTCAAACATCTCGCGACCGTAAATACCCTTCAACTGTAAACCTTTAAAAATTACATTATCCCAATCAAGTTGAGTTGATGAAGGCAAAATACCAAGCAAAGAAATTTTACCCGAATTATACATATGGGAAAGCATATCGTTAAATGCAATAGGTGAGCCCGAGCATTCCATTCCTATATCGAAGCCAATCATTCCTAAATCCTTAATTGCATCATCTAAAGATTCCTCCATTGGATTAATTACCCTTGTAGCTCCCATTTTTTTTGCCAATTCAATACGGTAAGGATTGGTTTCTGTAGCAACAATATAACGTGCACCAGCAAATTTTGAGATAGCAACACACATACTACCTATAAGTCCTGCACCTGTAATAAGCACATCTTCGCCAATTAATGGGAAAGAAAGTGCTGTATGCGTAGCATTTCCAAAAGGATCCATAATTGCAAGCATATCATCAGAGATTTCATCACTCATTTTCATTACATTAGAAGCTGGAACTGAAACATATTCTGCAAAAGCCCCATCACGATTTACTCCAATACCAATCGTGTTTTCACAAACATGTTTTCTACCACGCCTGCAGTTCCGACAATGCCCGCAAGCAATGTGACCTTCACCAGTAACTCGCTCACCAATTTGAAAACCTGTTACACCCATTCCCATTTCAGCAATAGTCCCTACATATTCATGCCCTATTGTCATCGGAGTCTTAATTGTTTTTTGCGACCACTCATCCCATCGGTAAATATGTAAATCTGTTCCACAAATAGCGGTTTTCTTAATTTTAATTAAAATATCATTAACTCCAATTTCTGGAATCTTAACCTCTTCCATCCAAATTCCTTTTTCAGCTTTGGTTTTTACAAGTGCTTTCATATTTTTCATGATTGTAGATAATTAAGTGATAATGAGAACATTAATAATGTCATTATTTTCTTAAAGTTAGAAATAATTTTTTGATTAGAAATAATATTAAAAAACATGTAATTTGCTTTTAAGTACACTAACAACTGCTCAACTAAAAAATAGTAAAGTTTGAAAACAATTCATAATTGCTTAACTTTGTTAAATACATTGAAGTTAATAATATGCTTACAAAAGAAGAAATATTACAATATTTGTCTGAAAACAAGGAATTATTCAGGGAAAAGTATAATATTATAAAACTTGGTATTTTTGGGTCATTTGCCCGAAATGAACAAACAGAAAACAGCGATATTGATATTATCATTGAAATGGATAGAAATACAGAAGAAATATTTGAGAAAAAACAGGAAATTAGAAAATTACTTAAAGATAAATACCATCGTAAAATTGATTTGTGTCGGGAACGATCCATTAAGCCCATTTTTAAGACCTTTATTTTAAACGAAGCAATCTATGTATAAAAAAGATGAAACGATACTCTTCTTAATGCTTCAATCTATTGATAAAATTTTTGAATTCTCGTTTGAATTTTCAAATGTAGATGATTTTGTGGGTGATGGAAAAAGCTTTGATGCAACTATGATGAATTTTATTGCTCTTGGCGAAACAGTTGCTAAGTTGAGCCAAAATTTCAAGGATCAAAACAATCATGTGGAATGGCATAAAATACAAGCTTTCAGAAATATTATTGCACATGACTATTTTGGTATTGATGAAGATGAAGTATGGCAAATAATAAAACATCACTTACCAAAATTAAAAATTGACTTGGACAATCTGAATAAATAATATTGACAGACTCAAAAACTTCACAATTTTAAACCTCATTGAAATTATTTCTTAACACTTTCCTTATCTTTGCGCAAAATTTGCCTCTAAGAGGCTCTTCATAATAAGCATATAACATTCATTAGTTAACAGTTTAAATATTTATTACAGATGAAAGTAAGAGTACGATTTGCACCAAGTCCGACCGGACCACTACATATTGGCGGAGTACGCACCGCTTTATTTAACTATTTATTTGCAAAAAAACATGGTGGGGACTTTTTGCTTAGAATTGAAGATACTGATCAGGTACGATTTGTTGATGGAGCTGAAGAATATATAGTTGAAGCACTTGAATGGTGTGGTTTAAAAATAGATGAAGGCATTACAAAAGGGGGTGATTACGGCCCGTACAAACAATCTGAAAGAAAAGATTTATACAAGCAATATGCAATGAATTTGATTTCGGAAGGCAAAGCCTATTTTGCATTTGATTCTACCGAAGATTTAGATGAAATGCGTGAAAAACTCAAGGCTGAGGGAAGTTCTAATCAGCAATATGGAATACACACGCGTATGAAAATGAAAAATTCGTTGAGCTTATCTGGCGAGGAAGTACAAAAACGAATCAGTTCAGGTGAAAATTATGTTATCCGTATAAAAATGCCTGAAAATGAAACAATTGTTGTTCAGGATTTAATCAGAGGTGAAGTTAAGTTTGAAACAAATATACTTGATGATAAAGTTTTATTTAAATCGGATGGAATGCCAACCTATCATCTGGCAAATATTGTAGATGACCATTTAATGAAAATAAGTCATGTAATTCGTGGCGAAGAATGGTTACCATCATTACCATTGCATAAGTTTTTGTATCAATGTTTTGGATGGGAAGGTAGTATGCCTCAATTTGCACATTTACCTTTGCTGCTAAAACCTAATGGAAAAGGAAAACTAAGCAAGCGTGATGGTGATAAAGGTGGTTTCCCTGTGTTTCCATTGCAATGGAAAGATCCAAAAACGGGTGATATATCATCCGGTTATCGTGAATCAGGTTATTTTGATGATGCTTTTATTAACATGATGGCATTTTTAGGCTGGAATCCGGGAACAGAGCAGGAAATTTTTAATATGGAAGAGCTAATTGAAGCTTTTGACATAGAGAAAGTAGGAAAAGCCGGAGCCAAATTTGATCCTGAAAAAGCGAAATGGTTTAACCATCAATATTTACAAACAAAAACAAATGAAGAGCTTACAAGCCTGTATCAAGATATTTTAAAAGCAAAAAATATTGATTTTGATGATGAATTTGTATTAAATGTGGTATCATTAATTAAAGAACGAGCCAATTTTGTTGCTGATTTCTGGGAACAATCCAGTTTCTTTTTTCAGGCTCCGGAAGAATATGATGCAAAAATGGTTAAAAAACGTTGGAAAGAAGATACTTCTGACTTAATGAAAAAACTAAGTTGTGTACTTAAAAACATAGAACCTTTTAACTCTGAAAAAACTGAAAAACTTGTTAAAGAATGGCTTGAAGCAAGCGGTTTGGGAATGGGACAGGTAATGACTGCTTTTCGTTTGGCTATTGTTGGTGCAGGAAAAGGCCCACATATGTTTGATATTATTGAAATAATTGGTAAAGACGAAACATTAAAAAGAATTAAACTGGCCGTTGATAGGATTAAGAAATAAATGATTAATGACCAAGCGAAAAATAATAGTAATTAATTCGAGGCTTAAAATATCAAAACACTTATATTTGTTAAATAGTGGCTATAAGAAAACACCAATAACTTTCCCGGTAATCTCGGGACAGGCTGTTATGCTTACCCTGAAAACAGATCATTTACAAAAGTAAACTCACTGTTTTCAAGGTTTCACAAGCCTTGTTCTTGTCGTTTTTTTGAGCCACTCAAAAATATTGCGTTTTATTAGAAACATTAAATAGAGAAAGGAAAATAAAATACTGATGAATAATTCAAAAGATATACGTTGGCAACAAAGATTTTCTAATTATAAAAATGCTTTTGAGCGATTGGATGGTTATGCTAACACCCAGGATTTGAACGAATTAGAGAGACAGGGATTAATTAAATCCTTTGAGTATACCTATGAGTTAGCCTGGAAAACATTACAGGATTTATTAAAACATAAAGGTTATGAAAGTATTGTAGGCCCTAAACCCGTGATTGAAAAGTGTTTTGAGTTGGGATATCTAACCAAAGGGAAAGATTGGGTAAGAATGCATAAAAGTAGAAATTTAACAAGTCATATTTACAACGAAGATATTGCCTTAGAAATTATTTCAGATATTAAAGCTTCATTTGTTGGTCTATTTTCTGAATTAAAAAACAAACTAGATGAAGAAATAGACAAGTTCCAAAAAACACTCTTTAATGATTAATAAACAGCAGTACGGTTTAGAGCAAACTGACATAAAAAATATTAACTCTGTTTTAAAAAAATTTGATGCTGTTCAGTCGGCAATTTTGTTCGGCTCAAGAGCTATGGAAACCTACCAGGCAGGTTCAGATATTGATATTACATTAAAAGGTGATTCCATTTCACATCACACCCTTTTAGATATTCTAATTGCTTTAGATGAATTGGATTTGCCCTATAAGTTTGATATAATTATTTATTGTGAAATAAAGGAGCCAGCTTTATTAGAGCATATAAACCGAGTAGGAAAATCACTTTTTATCAGGTAAGAATAAGAAATAAGCTGAAAGCTTTTATTATTTGTTTTTTGCTAAGTTTACATTACTTTAGCGTTCTACTTTTAAATTTACATGGAAGAATCTGATTTTATACGTGAGCAAAATACAAATCCTACAGAAAAGGATTTTGAGCAAAAACTCCGCCCACTTCAATTTAATGATTTTAAAGGGCAACCGAAAGTTATAGAAAACCTGGAGATTTTTGTAGAAGCTGCCAAAATGCGAGACGAAGCCTTAGATCATGTTCTTTTGCATGGCCCACCAGGTTTGGGAAAAACAACCCTTTCAAATATTGTTGCAAATGAGTTAGG
>JAOZNO010000242.1 GCA_029933755.1 Bacteroidales bacterium
TTGAAACAGTATTACCTTTTTTATTTTGCAGAATATAATCGGCAACAGCAACTAGAGTGTATTCTTCGCCAAACATGCTTCCATCTTCATTGACAATTGCTAAGCGATCAACATCCGGATCAACTACGAAACCAATATCTGCACCCATTTCCTTAATTTTAGCTGAAATTTCTGTTAGATTTTCCGGTAATGGCTCCGGATTATGAGGAAAAATACCATTAGGTTCACAATAAAGTTCAATAGTATTATTTATACCCAATGCTTTTAGTAAAGGAGGAATAGAAATTCCACCAACTGAATTAACGGCATCAATAGCCACTTTAAAGTTCGCCTTTTTTATAGCTCCCACATCAACTAGAGGAAGTTTCAATATCTCTTCAATATGATAATTTAAAGCACCTTCGTATTTTGACATCTTACCAAGATCTTCAACTTCTGCAAACTCAAATGTTTCATCGTCAGCAATTTGTAATACTTCTTTCCCGTCTTTATCAGTAATGAATTCACCTTTATGGTTTAATAGTTTAAGAGCATTCCATTGTGTCGGGTTGTGACTTGCTGTAATGATAATGCCTCCACTGGCATTTTCTTTGGTAACAATCATTTCAGTTGTAGGTGTGGTAGCCAGGCCAATATCCAAAACGTCAATTCCTAAACCACTTAAAGTAGCACAAACCAGTTGGTTAACCATTGGCCCTGAAATTCGGGCATCTCTACCAACAACTATTTTTGTATTATTACTTGTGTTTTTATTTTTAATCCAAAACCCAAATGCCGAAGTAAATTTTACTACATCTAAAGGACTTAAACCTTCGCCGGCTTTTCCACCTATTGTTCCTCTTATTCCTGAAATTGATTTTATAAGTGTCATTTTATTTTTATTTTAAATGTTTGTTGTGCTTTTTTGTAAAAATATGCTCTTGTAAATTGTTTTTTATTCGACAAATATAATATAGTTCCTTTTAATATTATGGCATCCTCTGATTATTTATTTAGGCTATGATATAACATTTTGTGGTTATTATTAATCTATCAGCCTAATTAGCTGTAATTAAGGTGGAATGATGGATGAATGGAATAATGGAAAGCTAAAAGTGAGCTTTCTAATCTTCCATTATTCCCGTATTCCAATAAATAGTTTGAAATATCTAACTTATTATGTACCCACAATATTTTATATTACAGCCTTTATTTATTGAAAAAATCAAGTATTATCAATTCGAACTATTTGTATATGTTATTAAATATATTTGATACGAATGATTTTTGCCGTAATTTAGCACGATAAAACAAATGTTAAAATATAACTAATTTAAATATAAAATTATGAAAGTAACAGTAGTAGGAGCGGGTGCCGTTGGTGCAAGTGCAGCTGAGTACATCGCTATTAAAGATTTTGCTGATGAAATAGTAATAGTGGATATAAAAGAAGGTTTTGCTGAAGGTAAGGCAATGGATCTTATGCAAACTTCTTCTTTGAATGGATTTGATTCAAAAATTATTGGAACAACTGGTGATTATTCAAAAACTGCAAATAGTGATGTTGCAGTAATTACAAGTGGTATTCCTCGTAAACCGGGTATGACTCGCGAAGAACTTATTGGAATTAATGCCGGAATTGTAAAAGATGTAACTAAAAACTTATTGGCGCATTCTCCAAATGTAATTATTATCGTTGTTTCTAACCCGATGGATACTTTAACATACTTGGTAGCAACAAGTTCAGGACTGCATAGAAACAAAGTTATAGGTATGGGTGGTGCTTTAGATAGCGCACGTTTTAAATATCGTTTAGCAGAAGCTATGGATTGTCCAACTTCTGAAATTTCAGCAATGGTAATTGGTGGTCACAGCGATGTAGGTATGGTTCCTTTAATTGGGAAAGCAACACGTAGTAGTATTTCTGTTGCTGAGTTTATTCCAGCAGACAAACAGCAAGAAGTAGTAGAAGCAACTAAAGTTGGAGGAGCTACTCTTACTAAATTATTAGGAACAAGTGCGTGGTATGCACCAGGTGCTGCTATTTCTGAAATGGTAAAAGCCATTGCTTTAGATTCTAAGAAAATGTTCCCATGTTCTTGTTTTCTTGAAGGCGAATATGGATTAAATGATATTTGTATTGGAGTTCCTGCGGTTATTGGTAAAAACGGTATAGAGAAGATTCTTGAAATTGAATTATCTGATGCAGAAAAAGAAAAACTTGTTTCTTCGGCAGAAGCTGTTCGTAAAACAAATGGTTTATTAGACGAAGTAGCTTAGTCTAAAGCTTTAGATATGAATTTTATGAACTACCTTAGAGTTACTAAGGTAGTTTTTTTATGCTTACAAATCTAATATTAGGATTGCTTTATTATAAGTCGTTTTTTTTAAAAAAAATCTATATATTTGCGCTCTCAAAATTAAATAGTTAATAATAATATAATTAAAGTAAAGAAAAATGCAAAACAAAGGAGCAATTAAATTATTTGCAATTGCCTTAACATTAGTGAGTATTTATCAACTTTCTTTTACCTATTTTGTTAAGCAGGTAAAAAATGATGCAGTTGAGTACTCAAAAGGTGATCCTGTTAAAGAAACATCTTATCTTGATTCAATAGCTGGCGAAGGTGTTTATAATTTTTTATGGATTAGAAATTATACTTATAGAGAATGTCAGGAAAGAGAAGTGAATTTAGGTCTTGACCTAAAAGGTGGAATGAATGTTATTCTCGAGGTTTCTGTAGTTGATTTAATAAAATCTCTTTCTAATAATAGTAAGGATACAACTTTTATTAGTGCTTTAAATCGAGCTAAAGAACTGCAGGAAGATAGTCAGGATGATTTTGTAACACTGTTTGGTCAGGCTTTTGATGAAGTTGCTCCAAAAGGTGCTCGTCTGGCTGCTATTTTTAATACCATTGATTTAAGAGATCGGGTTACTTATAATTCAACGAATGAAGAAGTTCTTCAAATCATTCGTACCGAAACACAGGATGCAGTAGATAATTCCTTTAATATTATTAGAACAAGGATTGACCACTTTGGAGTAAGTCAGCCAAATGTTCAAAAACTGGATGTTGAAGGTCGGGTATTAGTTGAACTTCCAGGTATTAAAGATCCTGATCGAGTTCGTAAACTTTTACAAGGAACTGCCAATCTTGAATTTTGGGAAACTTATGATAATACTGAAATTTTTGAGTCTTTGCGTGCAGCTAACGAAAAAATAAAAGAAATTACTGCGGTAGATGAAACTATTGAAGTTAAGGATACTACGTTAACAGAAGAACTGGTTGCAGAAGAAACTCAGAAAGATACAACAGGGCTTTCATTACTTGAAGAAATTAAAAAAGATTCTACTCAGATTGAAGGTACAGATGATGCCTTAGCTCAGTTTACAAAAGAAAACCCTTTATTTGCAATTTTACGACCTAGTTCTGATAGACAAGGCCAATTGCTTAAAGGAGCTGCTGTTGGTACAGCCCATATAAAAGATACAGCAAAAGTGAATGCTTATTTGAATATGAAGCAGGTAAAGGAAATCTTACCAAGAAACTTGAAATTATTATGGGAGGTTAAACCTGTTGATTATAAAGATAAAGGTGAATATTTCCAACTTATTGCAATAAAAGTTACTAGCCGAGATGGTTTGCCAGTATTGGGTGGCGAGGTAATTACAAATGCACGTGACCAGTTTGGTAACAATCAGGCTACAGCAGAAGTGTCAATGAGTATGAACGCTGAAGGTGCACAAAAATGGAAATTAATAACAAAACAAAATATTGGGAGACAGATAGCAATTGTTTTAGATAACTATGTTTACTCATATCCTGTTGTAAATAGTGAAATTTCGGGTGGTAGCTCTTCTATTTCGGGTAATTTTACGGTTACAGAAGCAAAAGACCTTGCTAATATTCTTAAATCAGGTAAACTACCTGCCCCGGCAAGAATTATTGAAGAAGAAATTGTAGGCCCTTCACTTGGTGAGCAAGCAATTAACTCAGGTCTTCTATCGTTTGTAATAGCATTTATTGTTATTCTTCTTTACATGGTATTTTACTATAAAACAGCCGGTTATATTGCTGATATTGCACTTGTTGCAAATGTGTTCTTTATATTTGGTGTGTTAGCTTCATTAGGTGCTGTACTTACCTTACCTGGTTTGGCCGGTATTATTCTTACTATTGGTATGTCGGTTGATGCAAACGTGCTGATATATGAGAGAATTAGAGAGGAATTGTCACTTGGTAAAGGCTTAAAATTAGCAATTTCAGATGGTTATAATAATGCTTATTCAGCAATACTTGATGCGAATATTACTACATTCTTAACAGCAGTAATTCTGTTTATATTTGGCCATGGCCCAATAAAAGGTTTTGCAACTACTTTAATGATTGGTATTTTAACTTCGTTATTTAGTGCAATATTTATTACGCGTATTATATTTACGTGGTTATTAGATAAAAAGGGAACAATAAGCTTTTCTACCAAATTAACTGCAAATGCTTTTAAAAATCTGAATATTGATTTTATTGGTAAAAGAAAATTATTCTATGGAATCTCTGTAATTATTATTATTCTGGGAATTGTTTCACTTGCTACCAGAGGATTAAATCAAGGTATCGATTTTAAAGGTGGACGTACTTATGTAGTGAAATTTCAGGAAGATGTTAATACGGTAGATATTGCTGCAAAACTGACAGCTCCATTTGATGGAAATATCCCTGAGGTAAAAACTTATGGTGAAAATAATCAGGTAAAAATAAGTACAAAGTTTATGGTTGATAACGATGATGCTAATTCTGATAGTATTGTAGAGTCAAAATTGTTTGAAGGTTTGCAATCGTTTATTGGTGAGGATGTTAGTTTTGGTGCATTTATAAATGAATATCGTCAAAGTTCACGAAAAGTAGGGCCAACTATAGCAGATGATATTAAAGTTGCTGCTGTTTATTCAATTGTTTTCTCTTTACTTATTATGTTCATATATATATTTGTGAGGTTTAAAAATTGGCAGTTTGGTGTAGGAGCAATTGCTGCATTAACACACGATGTTTTAATAACACTCGGACTGTTTTCTGTACTTTATGGATTTATGCCTTTCTCATTAGAGATTGATCAGGCATTTATTGCTGCAATCTTAACAGTAATTGGTTATTCGTTGAATGATACGGTGGTTGTTTTTGACCGTATTCGAGAATATATTCGTGAGCATAAACGTGGTGACCAGAAAGAACTTTATAATGCTGCACTTAACAGTACAATCAGTCGTACTTTTAGTACGTCATTAAGTACCTTCTTTGTACTGCTTACTATATTTATTTTTGGTGGTGAGGTTATACAGGGATTTGTATTTGCATTGTTAGTTGGTGTTGTTGTTGGTACATATTCATCACTTTTTATTGCCACACCAGTTGTATTTGATACAATGAAAGTTTTAGCAAAAGTAGAAGTGGATGTGAAAAAGATCTATAAAGGTGGTAAAAAGAAGGATAAAAAATAAAATTAGATAACCCATATAGGGTGTAAAAACCCAATTTGATTTAAAGCCACTACATTTTGTAGTGGCTTTTATATTTACTTTTATTACATTTGCATAATTAGAACTTGTAAAAAACAGCTTTTAAACCTGATGAATTAATCAGGTAAAGTACAGAAATTATATTGATATGATAACACAACTACTATTTATTAGCGGTCCTGAAATATTTATTGTTCTTATTGTCATTTTATTACTTTTTGGCTCAAAAAAAATCCCTGAAGTGGCAAAAGGTCTAGGCAAAGGGCTTAAAGAATTAAAAAAGGCAACGGATGATATAAAAAAGGAAATTACCGATACTGATATTATTAAAGATGTAAATGATATTAAAAAGAATATAAAAGGTTAGTTTGTCTAAAACATCTCGCTTTTTAGCTCTTTTAAGTATAGAGACTTATTTTACGATTTGAAGAAGTTGGCAGTAATCAGTTCCCAGTAGAGAATAGCTCTGCAAAGCCTGCCTGCTGAGAACTGAAGACTGTTCTCGTTCCAAAATAGTAAAATAGATAAAAATAACGAAAACGCAGTCTTTATAGACATACACTAATTAGAGTTCGTCTATAATGTCTCACTTTTTAGTTTTTTTGGTATGTTGAACTTATTTTAAGATTGGTAGAAGTTGGCAGTAAACAGTCCACAGTAGGCAGTAGCTCTGCAAAGTTTGCTTACTGAGAACTGAAGACTGTTCAAACTTCAAAATAGTAAAACACATAAACAACACATAAAC
>JAOZNO010000243.1 GCA_029933755.1 Bacteroidales bacterium
CAACAGTATAACTTATTACAAATTAAGCTGCGAAATATCAGTAATTAGTAACTTAACAGCTCAATAATCTCATCATTAACAATATAGCAATTTAACAATTTAGCCATTTAAAGATATGTCAGAATACATTAATAATAAGAGTAAAAGAGTAGATAATCTATTTGCATTTTGTATAGGAATTATCAATCATGAAAATGGGAAAGAATTGATTGAAAAGCATCAATTTTCAATAGACCAATTGACACCCCACGATGTAATTGAGGTGACTGATAAATTGGTGAAAACCAAAATTGACACCGAAGTAATTAAAAAGAGTATTGGAAAAATTCTAAATGTATTTTACAAACCCATTACCCAGTATCCATGGGAAAAACCGCAAAAAGGTCATTTTCTCTACTATTTGATGGAAGAAAACCGTGCAATTGAGCAAATTCTTAATAAAATCAAAGTCTCGTTAAAATTAATCAATAAAAAGAGTAAACAAAATGAATCATTTATTGATGAATACAAAAAAATGAGAAAAAATCTATTGAGACTGATTGATTTTGAAGCTCATTACGATAAAAAAGAGAACATCCTGTTTCCTTACATTGAAAAAAAGTGGGAAGACTACCGTTGCGTACAAATCATGTGGTCGTTTCATGATGATATAAGGCGAAAATTGAAAGAATTGGAACAGATTTTACAAAAAGAAGAGCCTGATTTAAAAGAATTGAACAGGGAAATTGCCCTGCTATTTTTTCTTATTGTACCTATTATTTTTAGGGAAGAAGAAATTATGTTCCCGGTATTACTCGAAACGCTATCTGCAAAAGAGTTTTCGGACATGAATGAGATGAGTACAGAAATTGGGTATGTATATGATGTGCAAGCGAACAAAGCAGACATTGAAGCTTTTAGCAATTTCGCAAAAATGCAATCTGATAAAAGCGAGGAAGAAAAGTTTTTAGATGGAATCATAGATCTGGATACAGGCTTTCTAATTCCTGAACAAATAAAAATAATGTTGAACACCTTACCTATCGACATTACTTATGTTGATGAGAATGATGTGGTTCGGTATTTTTCCAGCCCTAAAGATCGTTTTTTCACTCGCTCAAAAGCAATAATTGGACGTACGGTACAAAATTGCCACCCACCTGAAAGCATTCATGTAGTCACCCAAATTGTAGACTCGTTTAAAAGTGGGGAGAAAGATGAAGCTAATTTTTGGATACAAATGAAAGGAAAATTTGTTCTTATTCGTTATTTTGCACTTAGAGATGAATCCGGAAAATATAAGGGAACACTTGAAGTAAGTCAGGATATTACAGAAATTAGAAAACTAGAAGGTGAACAACGCTTATTAGATTGGAAATAACATGAAATTGGTAATTTATTTGAATACATCAATATTTCTGTCTGTGTGAATGTTTTTTTTTGTAACTTTAAGATGCAATAAAAGAGAACCAAAAAGCGGTTCTGAAATAAGTTATTATTGCTAACACTTGCCTAATGCAAACAGGAAAACAATCATGAAACAAGCTCCGCAAAACACCGGAGCCGGCTATGACTAAACGAGTTATTAAACATTCAAGGCAATGATTATTTTACATCATGCGAGACTTCCGCAGTAGCGGAACAGGCTATGTGGCAAATAAAAGTAATTCAGAAATACACACATGAAAAACCAAAGCAAACGAGAAGGTGGCAGAAAAGTTGCAAACAAACCCCTGACTAAAAATGATAAAGACTTACCATTAATTTCAATTATTACGGTGGTTTATAATAGTGTGGGCTTTATTGAAAATACCATTAGGGATGTAATCAATCAATCTTATCCAAACATTGAGTATATAATTATTGATGGTGGTAGTACAGATGGCACTATTGAAGTGCTGCGAAAGTATAATGAATATATTGATTACTGGATAAGTGAACAAGACAAAGGGCTTTATGATGCAATGAATAAAGCAATGCAAAATGCTACTGGTGATTACCTTTGGTTTATAAATTCAGGTGATTTACCCTTTGATTTAACTATTTTAGATAATATTTTTCGTAAAAATAAATTGTTTGCTGACATTTACTATGGTGAAACAGAAATTATTGACCCAAATGGTGAGTCCATTGGAATGAGAAGGCATCAAGCTCCTGAAATTCTAAATTGGAAAAGCCTGTTAAAAGGCATGAAGGTAAGCCATCAGTCAATAATAGTTAAAAAAGAAATTGCGACAAACTATAATACAAAATACAAGTTATCTTCTGATTTTGACTGGGTGATAAAAGTTCTTAAAAAGGCAAAATCAATAGAAAATACAGGCCTTATCATATCAAAATTCATGGAGGGTGGTTTAACAAAAAAGAACCTAATTCCCGGTTTAAAAGAGCGATATCAGATAATGCTTGAGAATTATGGATATTTCCCAACAGTCATCAGTCATTTTATATTAGCAACTAAGCTTGCTTTTTATTATGTGAAAAATAAGCGGTTCTGAATGATTAATGTCCCAAATTTCAAGAGATACGATTAATAAAACAATTACGAATACATTAATGACCAGTTACGAATACTAATTCGTGTCTTTTAACGCTCCTTCATAGTAAATTTTTACCGTATTTACTGTTGTGTTTATCAGTATGGTGTTATAGGTCAGTTTGAATGATTTTACTAAATCCTTTGTTACTGTGAAATGCTTGCCGGCTGAAAATGCTTTTAGCCATCCGTTGAGGTCAATGTATGCAATGGTACGTTCCTGTATTTGAAAATCTTCAGGAACAAAATTCTCCAACTCATAAATTTGTCCATTATAATACACTTTTAGATAGCCTTGTTCAATATAAACAACCAGACTATCCGTAACGTAGTAAGCGTCCGGTTCAAATTCAGATAAGACTTTCACTTCACCATCGGCAAACACCTTAAATTCTTCTAGAGCGTCAATGTAGGCAAGTAAATCATCGCCAACCTTAAAAGATTTCGGCTTAAAATCTTCGAGATCAATTATTTCACCTTTATAAAAAACATGGAAGGTATTGGTTGAATTATCTTCGTAAGCTACAAGGTTACGCCCTGGTTTAAAGTTAATTAAGTCATTACTTTGGTTAATTTCCTCAAGTTGTCCATTATAAAAGACCTTGAAATATTTAGAATTATTATTAAAATAGGCAAATATATTGTCGCTAACCTTAAAATCCTTTATTGGATCTCCCACTAATGAATTTTCCAAATTATAAATCTTTTCTTTATAATAAACATGTGATGATTTTCGGTTTGGGTTAAAAAATGCAACAATGCTATCGCCTACTGCAAAACTTTGAACATTACTTGACAAAAGCTTTTGTTTACCATTATCAAACACATAAAGCTGATCGAATAAGCGATAAACCAACAAGTTTCTTGTTGTAAAATAATCGCTCACCATTTGTTGTGAAAGTATCTGTGTTTCGCCTTTATAATAAACCTTTAACTGTCCTGCACTACTAATATAGGCAATACAATTCCCACCAACTTGAAACGACTGAACCGGCGTGTTCTCCACATCATGAATCTCACCAGAGTCAAAAATTATAAAATGTTTCAAATAGTTGTGATATGCAGCCAAGTTTAGGTTTTGAGCAAAACTGTTGTTTGACAGAATCAATACAAATATGATTATCGAAAGTTTTTTCAGTATCATAAAATTAGTTTTTAATCATAAACGATATTTTTGCGCAATGATTGTACCAAAATGATTTTGCATAAAAATTCGATTTCGTCACATCTTCTATCAATCGGCATCTTTCTTTATAAAAATAAACTCACCACCTTCATCACCAGCCCCCTGGATGGTTCCAAACTGAGGTACATTTGGCGAATTATTTAAAACTGCATCGCGCATAGTGGCAAATAGTTTTGAAACGGGGAGATATTTATCCTCGTTTTGTTTTAAGCGTTTAATTAAAACATTCAAAAACACGCTCACATCAGGCACCTCTTTAAGAGTCCCACTGGTCATTCCCTTGCGGCTTTGCAAATTGTATATTTTCTGATATGCCACAACCTGTTTTCCTTTGAAACCACGTGTTTGAAAAATAGAACCACTGAAACAGGCATCGGTTATTAATAAAGTATGTTTTGATTTGATGGCACCAATATAATCTTTTACCGTACTATTCCTTAACCAGTTACTATTGCTGTTTGATTGGGCATCGGATGGTAACCAATAACCTATTTCCTTGTAAGCATCCCAATAGCCATGTCCGGCATAAAAAATAATTAAATTATCATTTTCATTAAGATTATTGGAAAGTTCTTCAAATTTTTGAATAATTACAGAGCGTGTAGCATTCTTAAGCAAGTATAAATTATCTTTATCAAACATATAGGATGAAAGTAGGACTTCCTTAAAGATTTCGGCATCTTTAACGGGATTTGCTAAATCGGCAATATATTCATCGTTATAATCATCCTCTGCAATAAGCAGTGCATAAAACTTGCCGCCATTCATTTGAATATCGTACTGGTATGTACAAATTACATCAAAAGTTGTAGTAGATTTATTCCCCATATTATCTTCGGCATCAATTTTTATGGTATTTTGCCCCGTAAACAGGCTCACTGTTGTATAATACTCCCCGGTAAACTTACTTTTTGCTTTTCTGCCATTAATTTTTATAGATTTGATTCCACTTTTATCCTGGGCTGTAATATAAACTTCTGTTTTTTTATCGGAAATAACCGGAAAATCAACATCAACTTTCTTTTTTGGGGTAGGATAAGTAATATTTATCTCAGGGGGGAACACATCTTTAATTTTTTTCCCATCAACAAAGTAGGAAACCCTAAGGGCTTTAGGTTGTGCATATAATACTTTTTTCCATTGGCCTGTTTTAGCACTGTCTTCATTTTCTGCATAAATTAAATAAAGATCCATTTTAACTTTGCCCCCGTTAAAATGCGGATTTGCATAAAATTTAATTTTTATTTGGTTGTTAGAGAATTCGGAAATTTTGACATTCCCCAATGTGCTTACGGCATCCTTAGGATAAACTTTTAATAGCTGTTTGTTAATGGCAAGTACAGAGTGCTCATCTTTTACAGGTTTCAAATCGCCATTTACCCATTCAATATTAAGCGTTACCACAAATGAATTCTTCTCAAACTCACTTGTATTGACATGGATTAGAGCATTTTTATTGTTGTATGTGCTTACTAATAAATCATAATCATCTGCAAAAGCAAAAAAAGTATGAACAAGTAAAAATAGGATGATTAATTTTAGGGTTTTCATGACTTTATTTTTTAATTATTTTTTTGTCATTATTTGTCCCGCTAATGCGGGATAGAATTTCTGCAAAATTTTAAGTTGCGTGTTAGATATTATTAGTTCATTTTTTGACCCGACGGGTTTTTATAACCCACCTGATCTATAATCAGCTATTTTGGAAATTCAAATATTTTATGCGTATAAGAAATTGACAGGAATAAAAATTGTAACCAACTATTTTCCGGCTTACCGTTGATACTAATGTAATCATCGCGATAAGCTGCTGTATTGTATCCAAGATCGGCAATGTTTTGCTGATAACCAATTCCCAAATTAAAATAGCCGGCAGTACGAATTGGAAAAGAAACTCCTGCCGAAGCGGAAGCCATAAATTGTAAATCATTGATAGCTACAGGATATGTATCATCATATTGAACCGAACCAAATTGATACAAATCTGCATCGTCAATAAGCAATTGTAATTCAGGGTAATATCCTGATTGTGATGCATCTCCGGTAACAATAAAATTGGCAGATTGTTTTAATGATGTAATAAAGCCCAATGATGCAAAGAAGGTCGTTTTATCAGCTAAACTATGTCGATAAGTGAAGTTCAACGGTATATCTAAAAATATAAATTCGCCCTGTTCATTAATTTTTGAATCTACATACAGATAATAATTATCACCATCACGATCAGTACGTTCCAAATTATCATTTTGTTCGTTATTGTATTCAGAATTGTTTTGTGTATTGTAAACCGAATAGTTTGCACCTACCGATACACCGAAATTACTGTTTAAAAAATAATGAATACTTAAACCAGCACTACTGGATAGAGGAAACTCAGTATTCTTAAGGTAGCCCTCAGTATCTTCTGACAGGGACAATCTGCTAATCCCCGGCATTAAGTTTACCCCTACATGAAAACCTCTCATTCGTTTATCACTTTTCCTTTTTAAAAGAGTTTCTTCGTTTGTGATTGAGGCGATTAAAAAATT
>JAOZNO010001037.1 GCA_029933755.1 Bacteroidales bacterium
CTAAGAATTGCCTCAAGGGTAAGTACCCACTAAAATGGTAGTAGAACCATTACTTAACAATTTAGTAATTAAACCATATATCACTTCCAGGTTTGCGTTTCAATACTCTTTAAATGTAATACTGCATTACTTTTATGTTGTTCTATTTCATGTGCTATTTTTTTAAGTAGCTTATTTTCAATAGTCAAGCAATCATCTTCTCTTCTGTAGTCAGCAATTTCCCTATGTAATTGTGCATTCCAGCTTAAAGCCTGTTTGTTTTCATTTTCTATTGCGTTATCCTCTTTTGCAATTCGGACAGATTCCATTTCCAGTTTATCCAAAATTCGTTCGTATTCATTTGATTTTTTGGTTCTTTGAGAACTGCTATGCATACTATTAATCTCAGTCAATAATCGATTTGCTTTTCCGTGCTCAATATTAAACTTTCCAACATCCTTATTGAAATTATTCGTTCGGCTTTTTAATGCTTGTGAGTCAATATTAAACGATTCAATTTCAGACAGTAAGGCTTGTGCATATGCTTTACTTTCCTGAAGCCTGTTATTATAAGTGGGTATTCTTTTATTTAATGTTTTTGTTTTTTGATAATACCAGGCAATCTGCTCTGACCACCGGAATGCTAAACCAGTTTTTGATACTCTGAAACTCTTTATTACATTAGCCGCCTTTTCATAATCGCGTGAACCGGAACACTCAAAATGCCAGGGGTTATTTTTATTTGTTTGCTTCCATCCATTTTGCTTAAGTGATTTAATCAAGGCTTCCGTATCTGTAATGGCCAAATCAATTGCTAATCCCCAATTATGAAAAGAACAACCAGGCCAAAGAACAGGGTTACCTTCACCATAATATTTATACTTGATGTAAAGTTCAGCTTGTTTATTTACATCCCGTTTACCGACATGTATGGTCATATTCGTGTTGGTCATCCGGTGATATGATTTATCAGCATCAAGAAACTTCTTTTTTGCATCGGGTGTTAGTCCATTTGATTTCCGATCCCAACCACTATTGTAAGCAATCCTTACTTCCAGTAAATCACCATTTTTTGCTACAATATCATCCAATTTGGGGTTTAATGATGAACTTGCTTTTTTATCTATTATCGAACTGATTTCTGATAAGTCAATCTTGTCAATCTCCTTAAATTTAAGCCTTTGTACACTCATATTAAATAAATAGTTATACTGTTTTTAGATTGGGAAGGTACAAAAATATATGAAACGTTTTGTTTATAATGTGTTTTCTCTTTGTGATGAGTAGGATTAGTAAAATTAATCCTAAAAACAGATTAAGAAAATTTTCTATAAAAACTCAATAAAGCGAATTATTATTTATTAACTTGCAGAAGATTCAAAAATAAGAGTGTAGCTAAGCTGCAAGTTTATGCGTTTAGTTTGAATAAAGCAGGCTAAAAAAACAAAAGTAACTAAAGATATTCTCTTAAAATTCAAAAAAATAAATAGTGCAGAGATTTGAGTTTTTAGAGCTTACCTAAACACTGAAAAGTAATGCTTAGCAAAGGAAATATATTAGTTGTAGATGACATTCAGGCAAATCTAGCACTTATTTGTGATAT
>JAOZNO010001038.1 GCA_029933755.1 Bacteroidales bacterium
TTATGTTTGGATTAGATGCTCTTTCTGACGAAGCACTTGATTATGTTAGTATAATCGATCCTATTAATTTTGTAGAAATGATTAATCCTCGTCCTTTACTAATGATAAATGCTGAAAATGATGATATTGTGCCGCCTTTTCTCAGCAAACGTTTATTTGAAAAAGCAAAAGGAACGAAAGAGATTATATGGTATGATGCAAAACATCATGATGTGCCGATAGATAAGGTTTACCAGGATGGAGTAAATTGGTTTGAAAAATACTTATGATGAGCGTAGTTAAACATAAGTAAAAAGTAAACAAGGGGATAATGAAATTGAAAAGATACTAAATTGTGTGTGTCCATAAAGTCAAGAGTTTGAACTAGAAAGTTCGAATTTAAAGCCTGGCTCGTATTTTTATCGGGGGCGTGTGATAAATCTAAACCGCAGAATACTAGTGTATTTGAGGAATTAGATTTTGAGCAACAACATAGAAGTCGGACTTTATAGGCAAGCTCTAAATAAACAAGTTTGAATGAACCGGTTTTTTCGTTACAATCCCCAAGAGTATATACATGAAAAAGTATGGAGGTTCTAAGCTGAATCGTTCATGAAGCTAGTGCTTTAAAGTGATTTTAATATTAATAGTTGTTCATTTATATTATTCCTAAAAATAACTAATTATTTAAAAAAAAATGTGCATCTTTATTGAAAATTTAGATGATTTATAAAAAAGGGAACTACTAGAAACTTTAAGCTAAATGAGTGATTCTTTAGATCACAATTTATTTCGAAAAATTAAAATGGGTGATAAGGCAGCATTAGAGCTTATTTATAAAAAATATTATACAGGTCTTTATTATTATGCAAAGAAAATAGTAGGACAAAGTACTGCTGCTGAGGATATTGTTCAGGAAACTTTCTTGAAAATATGGGAAAATAAAGCTTCAATTGTAATAAACACTTCTTTGTCGTCATATCTGTATCGATCAGCTTATAATAACTCGTTAAACTTTCTGAAACATTCACAGGTAATTGAAAAACATAAAAAATACCAAAAAGAACAGTTGGAAATTGCTAAAAGCTATTTTGAAATATCCTGTGAAAATGGTCAATCTATTCTAATTGCAAAAGAATTTGATAAGCAAATTGAAGACGCTATTCAAAACTTGCCGGAAAAATGCCGAATAATATTTAAACTCAGCCGATTTGATGGACTGAAAAATAAAGAAATTGCTGCGCACTTAAATATTTCAATAAATACTGTGCAAACACAAATGTCTTTAGCCATAAAGAAATTACGGAATAAATTTTCAAAATTATTTGATTGACACTAGTGTCAAGTCATGTATGGCATTTCAGATGCAACTTTATCCGTCTGACCGCTCGGAGCGGTCTGACGGGTTCGCATACGTTCGCCTTACCCGAACTTTTTCACTTGACTTAATACTAGTCTATAGTGAAAAAAAACAGTTATTATTGGTCATCAAAACTACTATTTATCACTGTGAATAATAACTAAATGACATAACTTTCCAGTAATCTCAGAACAACTGACCTAAGCGGATTTAAGATGAGACCTAGACGGCTGGTCTCAGG
>JAOZNO010001039.1 GCA_029933755.1 Bacteroidales bacterium
AGTACAGCACATTTACTGCCTACTGAAAACTGCGTACTCTCTAACAAATTAACAAAAAACCTTTTTTTAATAAATATACTTAACTTTATGGACGGACACTAGAGTTCGTCTATAATGTCTCACTTTTAAGTTTTTTTGATATATGGAACTTATTTTAGGATTTGTAGAAGTTGGCAGTAAGCAGTCCACAGTAGGCAGTAGCTCTGCTGCAAAGTCTGCTTACTGAGAACTGAAGACTGTTCACACTTCAAAATAGTAAAACACGACCTGTCCCGATTTTTCGGGATAAAAACACATAAACGTTGACTTTATAGACACACTCTAATTATTAGTTCTCTTTACAATAAACGCTTTAGGAAAACCGGCCTTTCTTATTTCGTCTCTACGTTTACGAGCTTTTTCAATTGAACAAAAATTCCCAACTGTATATTTGTACTTGTATAATTCGTTAGTTTTATCTGAAACAATTTCCTGAACTTTATAATTAAAATTTTTAAATTCTTTTGAATCGGACAAAACAGACGATTTCGCAGCTAGCACTTGTATACTATATAACACAGGACAATCTGTTTTTTTAGCAATATGATTAGCTTTAGCCTTTTTCTCTATTTTCTTTTTCTTATTAACTGAAGATATACTATCTGTTTTACTTTTTGATATTTGTTTTTTTTCTGGGCTAATTTTAATTTCAACTGGGGCTTTATATGCCAAAAAAGAATTAAATTCCTGCAATGATGCTTCTGTAAGTTTAATCCTTTCAGTCTGTTTCATTACATTAAAACCTGTAGATGCGGTTACGTAATAGCCTTCAAACTTCTCCCATTTTCCTTGTGTAATATTAAAATCACCTTGCCCCTTAAAATGAACTGCACCACCAAACGCACTATATTCAGGGCTTTTTGAGCTTTTCATCTCATATATTAAAATAGCTATTAAATCATCTCCTTTTTTTAGCACATCTACAAATTTTACCATATTTATGGTCGCCTCTGACTTCATAGCTGTATTTTCCTCACGCATCTTTAGCTTAAGACTAAGCGGCCAGGAATCACCAATTGACACTTCCTCTTCCGGAAGTTCAAACATTACGGTAAATTTGGGAATATCATAAGTACTTTTCAGCTTACCACTTTGTAAAACCTCTCCTTTATATAAGACCATTTCCTTAGGCAAATCACCAAATTGATTAAAATGCCTTACATTAGGATTAATTATAGATTTTCCAATAATCTGGATATGAATACTATTCCTTTCATTCTTCAAAATAGAAAAATAACTAAATGAATTCATCCATTTAGTTACATTAGATTGAATTCCTGACACAGAGCTAAGACTATCAACAACCTTTATTTCAGTCTTATAGATAAGTGGTGCATACTCCTGAACTTTCCATTTTAAAATGTATTGTTCTTTTTGACAAGCAGTAAAAAGCAGTAAAAACAAGATGAAAAATAAGGAATTTTTAAACATGACTATCATTATTTAGTAAATCAATGTTGACGGCACTCCGAAAAGCCGCTTAGCGGGTAATTCTATTAGAATCAAAAGCGTATTAGTCTGTATATCTGCCTATTAAAAA
>JAOZNO010001040.1 GCA_029933755.1 Bacteroidales bacterium
AAGTAAAACATCTGTGAAACAGCTAATTAACAAACCCTGTCAGGGTTCTTTTTCAAATATTATACCTTTTTAGACTGGACTCATATATTGATAGAAAATGAAAAGAATTGTTTATTGAAACATTATATCATTAAAGCAATAAAACGAAGTTAATGAGTTTATTAGCATTTGAAAATATAAGTAAATCCTTTTCAGGAGTTGAAGTATTGCATGACATTTCTTTCCCGATAGAAAAAGGAAAACTGATTGCACTTATTGGTGAAAATGGAGCAGGTAAATCAACTTTGATGAAAATCTTATGTGGAGTATTGAGTGATTATACAGGTTCAATACTTTTAAATAACAGAAAAGTGAAGTTTAGGAATCCCCGTGAAGCAGAAAATGCAGGAATTGCAATTATTCACCAGGAATTAAACCTTGTTACTCATCTTAATGTTGCTGAAAATATTTTTCTTGGCCGTGAACCTGTAAATGCTTTTGGGATTATTGATTTTAAAAGAATGAATGCCGAAGCAGAAATTCTTCTTGCCCAATTTGATTTTCCTTACCCGGCAAATACAAAAGTGATGCATTTGCCAATTGGCTGGCAGCAGATAGTTGAAATTTCAAAAGCACTGAGGCTTAAGGCTGAAATAATTGTTATGGATGAGCCTACATCAGCACTGAGTGAAAGT
This sequence comes from Bacteroidales bacterium, assembly GCA_029933755.1. Classification (GTDB taxonomy): domain Bacteria; phylum Bacteroidota; class Bacteroidia; order Bacteroidales; family NBLH01; genus NBLH01. The sequence continues at coordinate 675 of JAOZNO010001040.1, forward strand.
GAAATTAAGTTTCTTTTTGAACAAATTGAATTATTAAAAGAAAAGGGTAAAACCATCATCTACATTTCGCATCGCATGAAAGAAATATTTGAAATTGCTGATGAAACTGTAATACTACGTGATGGAAAATACCTTGGGACATATCTGATATCTGAGATTGATCAAAAGTTCTTAGTTAATAAAATGGCAGGAAAGGAAATTACAACAACTAATAGTAAAACAAATGTAATACATAATAAGCAAATCCTCAGCCTTGATTCTGTTTCGGTTTTTCAAAATAAAAAGCAGCTATTATCTGAACTTTCTTTTGATTTAAAAGCCGGAGAGCTTATTGGTATTGCCGGATTACTTGGGTCTGGACGTACGGAATTATTAAAGTTTTTATATGGTGCCTTTCGTTCTGATTATCGTGGTGAACTAAAATTTAGGAACGAACCATACAGCCCTAAATCACCATCAAAATCTATTAAAAACAAAATTGTCTATTTATCTGAAGATCGAAAAAATGAAGGTATATTTCCGGAATTGAGTAATCTTAAAAATAGTAGTATCTCAATTTTATCTAGTCTCTCAAATTTTGGATTTATCAGAAAAAAAGTAGAAAAAAATACGGTTTTATCTAAAATAGACGAGCTTAAAGTTAGGATGGCATCTATTAATCAACATATTCAATACCTAAGTGGTGGTAACCAACAGAAAGTATTAATTTCAAGGGTCTTGCTAGTTAATCCAAAATTACTTTTGCTTGACGAACCAACCAGAGGCATTGATGTTGGGGCGAAACAGGAGATCTATAATTTAATTGATGAATTGAAAAAAGAAGGTATGGGAATACTTTTTACCTCTTCTGAAATACAGGAACTTTTACTGGTGTCAGATAAAATCCTGGTTCTCTCTCAAGGA
>JAOZNO010001041.1 GCA_029933755.1 Bacteroidales bacterium
TGTATATTATTATTACTTTTTCTTATTAATTTAACAAATTGCAGCTCTGATAAAGAAAAACAACTTAGCCATACAGAAGCTACTTTTGTTGGAAGTAAAACCTGTACGGAATGTCACCAAAAAGAACATGATGATTGGATGGGCTCTGACCATCAATTGGCTATGGATACAGCCAATGCAAAATCGGTTGTCGGTGATTTTAATAATACGACACATACTTTTAAGGGTTTTACCAGTAAATTCTATAAAAAAGGCGATAATTTTTACGTTTATACATTAGGGCCTGAAGGGAAAGCTGAGGAGTATAGAATTGCATACACCTTTGGTGTTCGTCCATTACAACAATACGTAATTGCTTTTGAAAAGGGTAGATATCAAATGCTGCCTATTGCCTGGGATGTGCAAACCAACTCGTGGTATCACATGGGCGAAACCGTTTATAAAGATTTGGAAATAAAGCACGACGATTGGCTGTACTGGACAAACAACGGGCAAAACTGGAACGGGATGTGTGTAGAATGTCATACCACAAATTACCACAAGGGGTATAACTCTAAAACACATGAATTTAACAGCACTTACTCAGAAATAACAGTGGGTTGCGAAGCTTGTCATGGTCCGGCATCATTACATAACGAATGGGCAGCAATTAATGAAACAGACAGACCAGATATTTCACATTTTGGCTTTCATGTGAAACAAAAGAATCTGAATACTGAAGAAATGCTTGATCAATGTGCATATTGTCATGCACGAAGGAGTGGTTTAGGCGATAACAAACATACCGGAAACTCCTATATGGATCAATTTATCCCCCAGTTGGGAAAACCGCCTTATTTTCATCCTGATGGTCAGATATTAGAAGAAGACTATGTTTTTGCCTCATTTACCCAAAGTAAAATGCATGGCAACCATGTTCGATGTGCCGATTGCCATGATATTCATGGATTAAAACTAAAAAAGAAAGGAAATGGTGTTTGCTACCAATGCCATGAAGAAAAAAAGTATGCCAATTACGATCACCACTTTCATAAAGGAAGTGAAATGAAAGGCTTATTATCTAACAACGGAGTGTATGAAGGTGGAAATGGTACACAGTGTGTTGATTGTCACATGACTGGTGCTACATTTATGGGAGTTGATTTCAGGCGCGACCACAGTATGCGAATCCCCAGACCAGATTTGACACGAACCATAGGCACACCCAATGCCTGTACAAGCTGTCATGATGACCAAAAACCAGAATGGGCAGAAAAGCATTTAAAAGAGTGGTATAAACATGAACCACCTTTGCACTACGGAACCGTTTTTGCCGCTGCCGAAAGATTTGAAGCAGGTACTGATAAACAGTTGGTCAAGTTAATTCAGAATGATTCAAGTTCAAATATGGTAAAAGCGATTGCTATTTCATATCTCCCTAATTATCAGACAGAACAAAATTCAAAAATAATAGAAACTGAATTCAGGAATACGAACCCGATGATACGCTTTACTGCTGTTCGCAATTATTCTCATACAAACCAGGAATATTATATTAATAAAATGAAAGTGTTTTTACTTGATTCTATAAAATCAA
>JAOZNO010001042.1 GCA_029933755.1 Bacteroidales bacterium
TTAAATATTGGTAAATTCACAAATTCAGCATTGTCAATTGAACCATCAAGAATAGCATTAATAATAGCTCTTGTTGAAGGTAAGTCAATTCTATTACCAACACCATAAGCACCGCCAATCCATCCTGTATTTACAAGGTATGCATTTGCATGATATTTATCCATTTTTTCAATTAGTTCATTTGCATAAACTATTGGATCCAATAAAAGGAACGCAGCACCAAAACAAGCAGAAAAAGAAGGTTGTGGCTCTTTTACACCACGCTCAGTACCGGCAAGTTTTGCTGTATATCCACTAATAAAATGATATTTTGTTTGGTCATGAGTTAATTTAGAAACTGGAGGTAAAACACCAAAAGCATCAGCTGTTAAGAAAATAATATTTTTAGCATGACCACCTTTCGAAATAGGTTTTACAATATTATCAATATGATAAATTGGATAAGAAACCCTTGTGTTTTGAGTTTTTGAAGTTGAATCAAAATTAATTTTACCTGTTTCTTTATCAAAATCTACATTTTCAAGTAATGCATCTTTTCTGATTGCATTGAAAATATCCGGCTCTTTTTCAGCATCTAAGTTGATTGTTTTTGCATAACAACCACCTTCAAAATTGAAAATACCATCATCGTCCCAACCATGCTCATCATCACCGATTAAGGCTCTGTTTGGATCTGCCGAAAGTGTCGTTTTTCCGGTTCCTGAAAGTCCAAAGAAAATAGCAGTATCGCCATCTTTACCAACATTTGCAGAACAGTGCATTGCCGCAATTCCTTTAAGTGGTAGTAAATAGTTCATTACAGAAAAGAAACCTTTTTTAATTTCTCCGCCATACCAAGTTCCACCAACGCAAGCCATTTTTTCTTTTAAATTAAATGCGGCGAAAACTTCACTATGCATTCCATGCTCTTTCCAATTTGGATTGTTTGTCTTTGATGCATTAAGCATTACATAATCAGGCTCAAAAGTTTCTAATTCTTCTTCAGTAGGACGAATAAACATGTTTTTTACAAAATGAGCCATCCATGCAACTTCTGTAATTACCCTAATTTTAATTCTTGTGTTTTCATTCGCACCAGCATAACCATCCTGAACATATAATTTTTTTCCGGTTAATTGTTTTGCGCTAATTGCTTTTAATTCATTCCATACTTCTGGTGTTATTGGCTTATTATCTGATGCAGGACGATTTTCATTTCGCCACCAAATATTATTTTCAGAAGTTTCTTCTTTAACAATAAATTTATCTTTTGGAGATCTTCCTGTAAAAATACCTGTATCAACTGTTACAGCACCAGTATCTGTAATATAAGCTTTTTCAAATCCTTCTAAGTTAGGATTTGTTTCATCTTCATAGAGTTTATCATAAGATGAGTTATGATAAATTTCTTTCACATTTTCTATTCCGTATTTGCTTAGATCTAAATTTTTTCCCATAATAATTAAAATTGTAGTTTAAGTTTATACAAAAATAGTTTATTTAGTTTAATAATTTATAAATATGAAATATTTACATAAATTAATTTGTTTTCGGTAATTTTCAGAAATGAGTAGGGGGTAAGTCTGTAAGTC
>JAOZNO010000244.1 GCA_029933755.1 Bacteroidales bacterium
AATTCACCGGGAGGTGCTGGAAATGTGCTGGCTAATGTTGCTGCTTTAAATCCAAAAGAAATAAAAGTTATAGGTGTAATTGGTGATGATATTCATGGTAGGGAACTAAACAGGCAATTGCAACAATTAGGCGCAGATACCAGTTCATTTACTATTCAAAAAGAAAATTTTGAAACCTATACTTATACAAAAAAAATATTAGAGGGTAAAGAACAACCTCGTATTGATTTTGGTTTAAATAATAAACGGACAAAGGAAACGGACAATGAAATTTTAAAAAATATTCATTTTGCACTTGAAAATTACGATGTACTTATTTTTAATCAACAAGTACAGGGTAGCCTGAATAATGAAAGCTTTATTGATGGAGTAAATAAACTTTTTGAAAAATTTGATGATAAAATTGTTATACTTGACTCAAGGCATTATAATGGAAAATTTCGTAATATTTCGCGCAAAGTAAACGAAATAGAAGCTGCCGTATTAACCGGACAAAAGTTAAATCCTCGTGATTTTATTGCTTTTGAGGATATAAAACAAAATGGAACTGAAATTTACAATCAGTACAAAAAATCTACATTTGTTTCATGTGGTGCGCGGGGAATTATCACCTTTGATGAAAGTGGCGTTAATGAAGTTCCTGGTATTCAGATAGTAAAACAAATTGACACAGTTGGTGCAGGTGATACAGCAATAAGTGCATTGGCTTTATGTCTTGCTGCTGGTATTAAACCTGCTGATGCTGCAATATTTGCAAACTTTGCTTCGGCCGTAACAATACAAAAACTTTATACAACAGGTACTGCTTCAGGAACTGAAATACTTGATCTAGGTGAAAATGCCGATTATAATTATCGCCCTGAGCTGGCTGAAGATATACGACAAGCAAAATATGTGCAAGATACTGAATTTGAGTTGTGTAACGACCTGGTTCTTTCAGACTTGGGAAATATTAAGCATGCAATTTTTGACCACGATGGTACAATTAGTACTTTGCGTGAAGGTTGGGAAAAAATAATGGAACCGGTAATGATAAAGGCAGTACTTGGGGATAAATACAAAACTGCGGACAAAACACTTTATGATAGCGTTAAAAAACGCGTTCTTAATTTTATTGATGTATCAACAGGTATTCAAACCATTGTACAAATGGAAGGCTTGGTTCAAATGGTTGATGAATTTGATATCGTACCAAAGGATAAAATACTTGACAAATTGGCTTACAAAGAAATATACAATGATGCCCTGATGGTTATGGTAAATAAGCGAATTGAAAAGTTCAAAAATGGCGAACTATCAATTGATGACTATACAGTAAAAGGCTCTGTTGGGTTTTTAAAAGTCCTTAAAGAAAAAGGAGTAAAGCTGTATTTAGCTAGTGGAACTGACAGGGCTGATGTAATTAATGAAGCCAAAGTAATGGGTTATGCTGATTTGTTTGAAGGAGAAATTCATGGTGCGATAGGTGATATCAGTAAATATTCGAAAAGAATGGTTATAGACAAAATCATTAGTGAGAATAATTTAAATGGAAATGAATTACTTGTAACAGGCGATGGTCCGGTTGAAATTAAGGAATGTCATAAATTTGGTGGAATTGCTATGGGAATTGCAAGTGATGAAATTAGAAGATATGATTTAAATGAAGAAAAACGTACACGCTTAATAAAAGCCGGTGCTGATATTTTAATTAATGATTTCTCTCAGGCAGACAGCTTAGTTAAGCTGTTGTTCAATTCGTAAAAAGATGAAAAATATAAATAGGAAATGCTTATAAAAAAAATAATAGAACGGTATCCGGCATTAAAAATATGCCAAAAAGATATTAAAGAAGCATCTGATTTATTAATTAAATCATATGAAAATAACGGAAAACTATTAATTTGTGGTAACGGAGGTAGTAGTTCAGACTCAGACCATATTGTTGGAGAGTTAATGAAGAGCTTCTCAAAGAAACGCCCAATTGGAGATGATCTTTCTGAAAGGCTTAAAGCGATATCTGCTGAAAGAGGTGCTAATTTGGCTGAAAAGCTTGAAAGAGCACTTCCTGCAATATCGTTAAGTGCACATACTGCTTTAACATCAGCGGTTTCTAATGATATTGGCGGAGACTATATTTTTGCACAACAAGTTGTTGGATATGGTAACAAAGAAGATATATTACTTGCAATAACAACTTCAGGTAATTCAAAAAATATTATTGATGCGGCAATTGTTGCTAAAGCAAAAGGATTAAAAGTAATTGGTTTAACCGGGGAAACTGGAGGGAACTTAAAACAATACTGCGATGTAATAATCCGAGTTCCTTCAATGAGTACACCTGTTGTACAAGAATATCATTTACCTATATATCATGTTCTTTGTCAGATTATAGAAAATAAATTCTTTTAATTGATGAATGACTTGACTTGGTAGGTTTTGTCAGTTAAAAACAATAATGATAAATAGTTTATATACACTTGGTTAGTGAAACCTGCAAAGTCTTTTATTTATACTTGTAGAATAGAATTTGCTATTAGAAAATAAATATCCTATTAAATATGTCAAACATCAAAAGTATATCAATATTAATCATATCCATTGTTCTTGTATCTGCATGTGGACAATCAGAAAATCAGCAAAAAATAAAAGACAATAAGGAAATTAAAATTATAAAAATGAAAGAAAAGCAAATTACATTTTCTGAAAAAAATCATGCTTTAGATAATAATGATAACTTTTCACCAGACGATAAGTCCTTATGTTATGATACACGTGGTACAGTATTTAACAACAATCTGGCAAATTGTAAATCAATTGAAAAAGTTGATATTGAAACTGGTGTTGAAACCGTAATTTGGAATCCCAAATCTATAACTGGTGAAAATGCTGCACCAGGAGTGGCTGCCGTTTCATATCATCCAATAGAAAATAAAGTAGTGTTTATTCATGGGCCTTTTCTTGATGAGCTTGAAGCGCGGGGGTATTACGATATACGTAACCGTACTGCAGTTGAGCTAAGTGCAGATGGTGAACGAAACATGATAAAAGTAGATATGCGTGATATTGCAATTGATAAGCAAACTACTTCAGGAGCTCATAGGGGCGGAACTCATCGTCATGAATATTCACGCGATGGGAAACGAATTGGCTTTACTTATGATGATTTTTTAAATAAGGATTATGATCGAACTATTGGTTACATGGAAGTTAACGATAATGCACCAGAAGGTTATACGCACTATTTTGCCCTTTTAGTAAAACCAGCTTTAAAAGGTAAATCAAATCCTGGCGAAATAGAAAAAGCATATAGTGATTCATGGGTTGATTCTTTAGGAACAATGCGTGCATTCATTGGAAAAGTTCGTGCTGAAAATGGTATAGATTACGAAAATTCTCTTTTTGTAGCTGAAATTCATGATTCGGTAGATATTACAACTGCATTTTCAGGAAATGGAACTGAATATCCGAAACCCCCAAAAGGAATTAATATTCGTAGATTAACTCATGATAAAAATGCAGATGGTATTGTTCGTGGTTCTTTCGATGGAAAAAGGATTGCATATTTATCATTAGATACAAATGGTATAAAACAAGTCTTTGTAATTCCTGTTGATGGATCTGATTTGGATGAAAATATCAATAAACGACCAAAGCAAATTACTTTCTTTGATTCCGATGCATCTTCATTGCGTTGGCATCCATCTGATAAATGGATGTTTTCTATGAGTAGGGGAAATATTGCTGTAACTTATATTGGTGATAATAATGCTGAAAAAACATTTTTTATAACGAATGATAAATTAACGAGAGACCAATTGGTTGTTTCGCATTCGGGCAATAGAATAGCTTATGGAATTAATTTGCAGTTAGAAAAACAAGAAAAAGAATGGAAGCAAATTTTTGTAATGAAAGTTGATTGGACAAAATTGAATAATGAACTAACAAAAGATTAAATAAAAAAATGAAACACCCATGATTGATTTCAAACACATAATGGGAATAATGATAGACTAAATCATTCTAAAAGATGTGAAGCTATTTATCTGTGGATGTGAAATTTAAAATAGTTTAAAAATAAATATATGAAAAAATGGTTAATTGGGATTGGTGGATTTATTTTATTGATAGTAATAGTGCTCGCAATATTTGTGAAAATAAATATTAAGGATCGACATCCTGGTTATGAGCTAAATATTGATAAAAAGGCGATGAATTCAGTCAGCTCTTTCAAGGCAGGTTTTGCTGCTTTGCCAATTACACCAACTATTGTTGATACATGGAACGATGTAAACGGTAATGCCAAATATCGTGAAAAAGATGGCGATACTTATAACGACAATAACAATAATGGTAAATTTGATGCTTTTTGGATTGCCGGGTTTAGTTCAGAACGTGCTGCAAATGGTGTTCATGATGATGTTTGGGCACGGGTAGCAATTGTGGACGATGGTAATACGAAAATTGCCTTGGTTTCGCTGGATGCTATTGGTTTTATGCACGATGATGTAGTTGATATCAGAAAACAAATTCCTGATGAGTCGGGAATAGATTATGTATTAATATCCAGTACACATACACATGAAAGTAACGATTTGCTTGGCATTTGGGGAAGGCCACCATTTGAAAGTGGTGTAAACCCTGAAGCAATGTCATATGTTAAAAGCCAAACCTTAAAAGCAATTCTTGAGGCAAATAATAATATGCGCCCTGCGAAACTTGCTTATGCGCAAGACCTAACCGGTGCTGAGGATTTGGTTAAAGATACTCGTGAACCACAAGTGAAAGATTCAGGCATAAGATTAATTCAGGCAATTGATACTGAAAATGGTTCAACTCTTGGTGTTATTGTTGGATGGGCAAATCATCCGGAAACTTTATGGTCAAAAAACTTACTAATTAGCTCAGATTTTCCACATTATATCCGTGAAGGTATTGAAAAAGGATTATATCAGGGCGATAGTTTACGAAAAGCAGGTTTGGGCGGTATAACTGTATTTTTTAATGGTGCTGTTGGTGGATTAATGTGTACACATCCTTCTATTGGGATAAAAGATATTTTTACAGATACTATTTATAATGAACCATCATATGATAAAACAAAAGCCGTGGGATATAAGGTAGCTCTACTTTCGCTTGATGCTTTGGCTAATCCTGATACGATTATTGAAAATCCTACAATTTCATTAAAAGCAAAAACCCTTAATTTAACTTTAGATAATCCAAATTTTGTGCTTGGAGCTGTTATTGGTCTATTAGATAAAGGCATGACTGAATGGAAAAAAACTCGTTCGGAAATTGCAGCATTTACAATTGGCCCTGCTAGTTTTATAAGTGTTCCGGGCGAGATTTATCCCGAAATTGTAAACGGTGGTGTAATCGCTGTTGAAGGACAGGATTTTAAGATTGACCCTATTGAAACACCACATCTGCGTAAGCTGATGCCAGGTAAATATAAATTTGTGATTGGTTTGTCAAACGATGAAATTGGTTATATTATCCCTAAAAGTGAATGGGATGTTGAACCACCGTTTATGTACGACCCAACAGGCCCATATGGTGAAGAAAACTCTTTTGGGCCTGAAACAGCACCAGTTTTATATAAAGAGTTTGTTGAACTGTTAAATGATTTATAAAGGAATTAAGTGGGCAGTTCGAAGGTTAAACGGAAGACCGTTAATTTGGGACTGAACGAAAATTGGGTAATGTGTATTAGTAAACAAATGTAATAATGAGTTAATGATTAAATGTGATAATAAACAAATAACCAGATAAACAAATGACTCAATGACAATTAATGACAGTCCAGCAAATGACCAATGACGGCTCTTATTAAAAAAACATTATGATAAAAAAACTCATTATAATTACGATCATATCAGTACAGTTCTTAACTATCTACGGTCAGAAAAATGCACCTGCTGTGCCTGATGGTTATAGAAGCATGACTACTTTAAAAGTTGCTTATGTTTTTGGTCGTTTAGATTTGGTTGAAGAAAAACCAGTCGTTCCTAATAATATAAAGAAATATAGTAACCTGACTTATAAAAAAGTTGTAAATCGTTCTTTGAAATTGGATTTGTGTCATGCAAAGAATTTAAAAAAAACGGCACCTCTTCTTGTATTTATTTATGGCGAGGCCTGGAAACATGGGAATAAAGATAAGTATCTTGGCTATCTTATTGATTTTGCAAAAAAAGGCTA
>JAOZNO010000245.1 GCA_029933755.1 Bacteroidales bacterium
TTTCATTTGGGAATATAGTAACCTCATCACCCACATTAAATATTCCACCTTCAACTTTGCCTGCATAGCCACGGTAATCATGAAATTCTTTTGACTGTGGACGAACCACGTACTGTACTGGAAATCTTCCATCAAAATGGTTTTGGTCAGAACCGATGTAAATGTTCTCCAATGTGTACATTAAGGTAGCTCCATCGTACCATTTCATGTTTTTTGAACGGTTTACTACATTATCACCAGCCAAAGCACTAATTGGAATGAAACGAATATCATTTACGTCTAATTTAGGTGCAAAGGACATAAATTGTTTACGGATATTTTCATAGGTTTCTTCATTATAATCTACAAGATCCATTTTGTTAATACAAACAATAATATGAGGTATTTGTAATAAAGATGCTATGTATGAGTGTCTTAAAGTTTGTTCAATTACTCCGTTACGGGCATCAACCAAAATTAAGGCAATATTAGCAGTTGAAGCACCCGTTACCATATTTCTCGTGTATTGTACGTGTCCGGGAGTATCAGCAATAATGAATTTCCTTTTTGGGGTGGCAAAATACCGATAGGCAACATCAATGGTAATGCCTTGTTCTCGCTCTGCCCTTAATCCATCAGTGAGTAAGGCTAAATTTACTGTTTCCTCGCCTTTTTTCTTACTGCTTCGTTCAATAGCTTCCATTTGATCTTCAAAAATGGCTTTGCTATCATACAATAACCTTCCTATTAATGTGCTTTTACCATCATCAACACTTCCCGCAGTGGTGAATCGTAAAAGTTCCATATCTAAATATCCTTTATTTCCGTTTTTATTATCCATGATAAGTTGTTATCGTTTTTTCTTAATAATTCCTTAATTCCTAATATTCTCAAAAACTTGTTCGTATAGCATGTTTTTCAGAAAGGACTTGAAGTTGGAAAGCTGAAGACGGAAGTAATCATACTTCAGGCTTCCGTTTTCGGTCTTCTAGCTCTATAGAGTATTGTTAATTAAAAATACCCTTCTTTTTTACGATCCTCCATTGCTGCTTCTGATCTTTTGTCATCTGCTCTGTCTCCCCGTTCTGTTGTGCGGATTGCTGCAATTTCTTCAATAATGTCTTCAAGATTGTCTGCTTTTGATAAAGTTAACCCCGTGTTTGTAATGTCTCCAATAGTACGGCAACGAACAATCATTTCCTTTGCTTCCTCATCATCCTTCAATTGCATAAATGGTGCTATTGATAACCATGCACCGTCACGCTTAAAAACTTTTCTTTTATGTGTGAAATATAAGCTGGGAATATCAATGTTTTCCATATAGATATATTGCCAAACATCCATTTCTGTCCAGTTACTAATAGGAAACACTCTGAAATGTTCGCCCATATTTTTTCTGCCATTATAAAGTGACCAAAGCTCAGGCCTTTGATTTTTTGGATCCCACTGACTAAATTCATCACGATGAGAGAAAAAACGTTCTTTTGCACGTGCTTTTTCTTCATCACGTCTTCCTCCACCCATAGCTGCATCAATCTTCAAACTTTCTATAGCATCTACCAGGGTAGTGGTTTGTAACAAGTTTCTACTGGCATTAACACCTGTTTCTTCAACAACTCTACCCTCATCTATGCTGTCCTGAACATATTTTACAATTAATTCTGTTCCGGTTTCTTTAGCTAAGCGGTCTCTAAATTCAATGGTTTCCGAAAAGTTGTGTCCGGTATCAATATGTAATAATGGAAATGGAACTTTTGCAGGATAAAAAGCTTTGCGTGCAAGGTGAAACATGATAATTGAATCTTTGCCTCCTGAAAATAATAATGCCGGATTTTCAAATTGTGCTGCTACTTCACGAATTACATGAATTGATTCTGATTCCAGCTCTCTTAAATGATTGATAACTATTTTGTCGTTCATCTTTATAAATGATAATTGTTAATTTTTCTTATTCCCTAACCTTATGGTTTAAATCTTTTTTACTTTTATCGTTTGTGCATCTGGTGCTACGGTATCGTGCAAGCCACATTCTTTTTTTGATTTATCTTCCCACCACCAGCGTCCGGCACGTATGTCGTCACCTTTTTTGATTGCTCTGGTGCATGGCGAGCAACCTATGCTTATAAATCCTTTGTCATGCAATGTGTTATATGGTACTTGATGATTCTTTAGATAATCAACTGCTTTATCTAAAGACCAGTCTTTTAGTGGGTTAAATTTTGTTGTATTAAAACTTTCATCAAAACTAAAAAACGCTAATTCCGTTCTTGCTTGTGATTGCTCTGCTCGTAAGCCGGTAATCCATAAATCAATACCTTTTAAAGCTTTTGTCAAAGGATGTACTTTACGGATGTTACAACATTCTTTTCGGTTATCAATTGACTCATAAAAACTGTATGGACCTTTTTTAGAAACCATATTTTCTACTTCATCTTTATCCGGAAAGAAAACATAAATTGATTTATTATATTTTTCCAGTGTTTTATTCCATACTTTGTATGTTTCTTCAAAAAAGCGACCGGTGTCAAGTGTAAAAACTTTTATCGGAATGTTGTTTCTGAAAATTAAATCAGTAATTACCTGATCTTCCTGTCCAAAACTAGTTGAAAAAGCAATTCTACCTGCAAATTTTTCAGCTAAAAAATGAAGCTGTTCAAGTGTTGTTTTATTTTCTATTTGTTGCGTTAATTCGCTTTGCATTGTTAATCAATTATATTACTATACTTATTTATCTTGAAACTTTAAGCTTTTACCTCTTTTACTCTTTTAAAAGATAACATTTTTACCATCCAGTTAGGAAGTGCTTTAGCCCTGTCTCGTTTACTTAAGTCTAAATTCCAGCCTAGTTTTTTAACTAAAGGAATTCTGTGTGCTTCAACCAACTCAATCAGCGTTCCATCAGGGTCTTCAATATAAGCAAAATCTCCGGATGCTTCGCCCATGTCAAATACTTCTAATTCTTCTCCATTTGGTCTACGACTGTCAACTGTGAATTCATGTCCGGCAGCTTTACATTGTTCTCTAAAAGTATTCATGCCACCAATATCAAAACATAAATGAATAAAACCTAAATCACCCCAAAAACGATCTTTGAATATTTTTTCAGCATTTCTATCCGTAACTTGTACCAACTCAATAGTACTTGCACCAAATAATTTACTGAAAGGCCCTTTTCTGGGTTCAGAATGTGTTAATAATACACGTCTGAATGAATTTGAACCACCCGGAAGTGAGGAGAAAACATCAATTTTTCCATTGGTGTCAAAAAGAACTTTGTCATAGCCCAATAATTCGCTGTAAAAGTCCATAGATTTTTCCATATCGGTAATACCAATAATTACCCCTTCAGCACCTCCAGTTGATGCTTTATTATCTAAAAACCAATCACTGTTTTCTGTCATTTGAAAAATATTCTCATAGGGGTCTTTCACAAAAAAGAATTTTTTTCCTAAAGGATCTGTTTCAATTTTTCCAAGAATTGAAATATTATCGTGCTTAAATTTCTCGTATGTTGCTTCAATATCTTCGGTTTTTATTTTTAGTGCAAATATACCTAAATCACCCAATTGAATCTCAAATTTTGCTTCTTCAGGAGTTCTACTTTTATATTGCCAAATTTCAAAACCTCCACCACCTTTCATATTTAAAGCAAGTACAGCTTGTCGCTCTTGTGGTTTGCCCCCTGTATACGGAAGCATTAACTCAGCCCAACCTGCATCATCAAAAACAGGAATATCCATATTGAAATTTTTTAAATACCAAGCCCATGCCTCATGTACATTGGGTATTCCAATTCCTACTTGTTGTATTCCGCTGATAATTTTCTGCATTTTTATTTTTTTAATAATTTGCAAAAATACGAAGTATATAATTCTTATTCAAAACTAATTTCGGGCTTTATATGTAAATATATGTTTTAAACAGGCTTTTAAGTGAATAAATCAGAAATATTTATTTAAATTAATCAAAACTGTTACATTTGCAGAAATTTTTTGATTTCAAAACATGAAAAGAACGATAAGCTTATTGCGTATTACTGATTGATAAGATGTTGTTTGAGGAACTTAAATATGTAGATATATGAAGAATATTGATTTGTTTGATAAAATGAAGATGAGCAATTCTGATTTAGGGAAATATCAGAAAGTGGCAGAAGGTTATTTAATATTTCCAAAACTTGAAGGCGAAATTGGACCAATAATGAAATTTCGTGGAAAAGAAGTTTTAAACTGGAGTTTGAATAATTATATTGGTTTGGCAAATCATCCTGAAGTGCGTAAAGCAGATGCAGATGCTGCAAAAGAATGGGGTCTTGCATATCCTATGGGTGCTCGTATGATGAGTGGACAAACTAAATATCATGAAGAATTGGAACAAAAACTAGCTGACTTTGTTAAAAAAGAAAGAGGTTATTTGTTAAACTTTGGTTACCAGGGTATTCTTTCGATTATTGATACATTACTTAGTAGAAATGATATTGCTGTTTATGATTCTGATTCACATGCTTCAATCCTTGATGGTTTGCGTTTGCATATGGGGAAACGTCTTGTTTATCAGCATAACGATATGGAAAGTCTGGAAAAACAGTTAGAAAGAGCAACAAAGTTGGCTACTGAAAGAGGTGGTGGAATTTTGGTTGTTACTGAAGGTGTTTTTGGCATGGAGGGTGATTTAGGTAATTTAAAAGCAATTACCGACTTAAAAGACAAATTTAATTTTCGATTATTGATTGATGATGCTCATGGTATGGGTACAATGGGAGCAACAGGTGCAGGTACTGACGAGCATTTTGGTGTTCAGGACAAGGTAGATGTGTATTTTGGAACTTTTGCAAAATCAATGGCAGGAATTGGAGCTTTCGTTGCAGGAAAAACGGAGATTGTTGATTTCCTTAAATATAATATGCGTTCGCAGATGTTTGCAAAATCTTTACCAATGCCTATGGTAATTGGTGCTTTAAAAAGGCTGGAATTATTAATAGGACATCCAGAATTAAGAGAAAAATTATGGATAATTGTAAACGCTATTCAAAAAGGCTTAAAAGAAGCAGGTTTGAATCTTGGGAAAACAGAATCTCCTGTTACACCTGTATTCTTTGAAGGTAATGTTGCTCAGGGAACAAATGCATTAGTTGATTTGAGAGAGAATTATGGTATTTTTACTTCTATAGTAGTTTATCCCGTTGTTCCAAAAGGAACTGTTATGCTAAGGATAATACCTACGGCTGACCATACGCTAGAACATGTTGAACGTACTGTAGCAGCATTTAAAGAAGTTAGTGCAAAGTTGAAAGCTGGTGAATATGATGCTGATGAGGTTACTTTAGATATAAAATAAATAGTTTACATAAATAAAAAAGTCCCGTATGATTCTTTCATATCGGGACTTTTTTATGTCAAATTTGGAAATGTATTGTTTTATTGGGATCCAAAATCTTTTTTCAAAGAAAAATATCCTGGGTATTCAATAGGAATGCCTGCTACATTAATCGTTGGTTTAATGTCTAGTTTAACCCTTGTTGGATAGTCACCGGCATCAGCCAAGTTGAAACCAAAGTTTAATAAAGCCGATTTTGTTTTGTTATTGAAAAGCTCTTTCAAATCAAGCTTAATCGCAATAGGAATGTTTTGTGTGCCACCCGGAGGTATTGAGATTTGTTGATTTAAAATGCCTGTAGTTATTTTAATATCATCAATAAATAGAATCCATTCCATTTTTTGCATACTGGCAGTTGATGTATTAGGGTTTTTTGTTTCAATGTTTAAATTAAAAGTTAATGGTAGTCCTCCACCGAACAAAGTTTTGGTTGCCGTAGCAGCATCCAAAAAGGATAAATCTGAAAAACTCTTCTTGTTTTGAATGTTAATGCCTACTAAGCGTGTGTCAGTTAGTGAATTCATTTTAAATTCACATTTGGTGAAAGTAACCATCTGCTGTAGAATATCGCAGGACTGAAAAGAAAGAACTCCTACAAGCAAAATGCTAATCAATAATTTTGTTTTCATAAGTTAGATTATTTTAAATAGTTTAAATTTCATCAGATAGATGTGAGAAAAGCTTATCTTAATCAGAATTTAATAACAGTTAAGATATTTGAACGAAATTAAGACTAAAGGTAATCGTAAGATTTGTGAACAACAAAAAAATAGTTATTTACCTTGAAAGTTTTTGTTAGTCTGTTTTGCTTGATGGTTTTGAGT
>JAOZNO010000246.1 GCA_029933755.1 Bacteroidales bacterium
ATAATCTGGCAAAAAAATACCCTGATAATTTTCCTGAAAAATTGATTCAATTACCCGAAGCGGACATATCAACCATTAAGGAACATCCTGAACAAGGCGTTTTAACTTATTTACGCTCCGAATGTTTACGCTGCCATGTTGGTGTGCGAGGTAAACAACGTCGTGGAGATTACCGAGGAATGGGTTGCGCCAGTTGTCACATACCCTATAGTGATGAAGGTTTATACGAAGGTGATGATAAAAATATCAGTAAAACTGAAAAAGGGCATTTACTGGTTCATTCAATTCAATCATCACGAAAAACAAAAGTAAAGGTAAATGGAAAAACCTATTCGGGTATTCCAAGCGAAACTTGCTCAACCTGTCATAATCGTGGAAAACGCATTGGTGTTTCCTATTTAGGTATGATGGAATCTGCTTACGGTACAACATGGAATGATGATGGCAGCGACCAGCATAAACTTCATGGCAAAAGATATTCTTATATCCAGGATGATGCCCATCACAATCCAAACAATAGTAATGGTAATCCTAAAGGTGGACTTGTATGTCAAGACTGCCATACCACTATTTCAGTTCATGGAAACGGTAATATCGGTGGTACTACTTTAGGCGAAGTTGAAATAGAATGTGCTGATTGCCATGGAATCCCGGAAAAATTTCCATGGGAATTACCCATTGGATATCAGGATGAGTTTGACATTGAGAATGATACAAAACCCAGAGGTTTAACAATGGAACTATTAGAGGTGCAAAAGAAATTTTCAACAATTTATCCTCCGGAAGATGGTTATTTATTATCTGCAAGGGGAAATCCACTTGGTAATGTAGTTAAAAAGAACAGTGATGTAATTGTTCATTCAGCCACAGGAGTTGATTTGAAAGTACCTGTTTTAAAAACAATGACAAAAGATAATAGCTGGCAACATCCTGAAAAAGCAGTTACTGCTATGGTGAATATAGGAGCACATATTGAAAATATGGAATGTTATGCTTGTCACTCCACATGGGCACCTCAATGTTATGGTTGCCATGTAAAAGTAGATTATTCGCAAGGCAAACAATCTCAGGATTGGTTAAAAACAGGTGATATGCACTTTCAAAATGGTGAAACATCTGAAACACAACTAAATGCGCCTCTACAATTACTACAAGGTAAAGCTAGTGAAGGCCGTTCATACACACGTTGGGAAGATCCGGTTTTGGGTATCAACGGCGAAGGGCGTGTAACGCCAATTATTCCTGGTTGTCAGCAAATTACTACAGTTATTGGCCCAGATGGAAAACCAATTATTGTAAATAAAGTATGGCGTACCCCCGCAGGAACAGAAAATGGTGGCGAAGAGGGTCAGCGGGGAATTGACATGACACCTGTGCAACCACATACGGTAACAGCAAAAGCACGTGAATGTACATCCTGCCATACCAATCCAAAAACTTTGGGTTACGGAATAAATGGCGGTGATTATATGAAGGGTTACGAAAAAGACCGATATGCTGATTTAAGAGACGCAGAAGGAAATCCACTAAGTAAAAACTCAAGGCCACAATTTTCAAGTATTCCTGATTTGCCTATGGATTTATCGCAAGTAGTTACCCGTGATGGAAAACAATTACAAACTGTGGGTCATCATTGGCCGGGTTCTTCACCTTTAACACAAGAACAACGTGAGCGAATGGAGCGTGTTGGTGTTTGTATTGCCTGTCATCAGGATATCCCAGATGGAAACATGGCAATGAGTATGATTACCACAGCTGGTGATAAATTAGGTATGGTACCTCATAGCGATATAGAACACAGCGCATTGCTCAATAGTGATATAAACTGGGCAGCGTGGACAAGAATTTTGATACCAATTTTTGTATTTCTTGCTTTGGGGTTTTGGTTTTTAAAAAGAAGCTTGAAAAAATAAATTAAATGCTATATTTGTAATTGATTTACAGCCACAAATGCACGAATAAACGAAACATAAAATTAAAAAAATGTATTTACTATTTGACACAGAAACAACCGGTTTACCGAAAAATTATAAAGCACCCGTAACAGATACTAATAACTGGCCTCGCATGGTACAAATTGCGTGGTTAGTATTTGATAATGATGGAAAAGAAATTGACAACAGAGACTATATTATTAAACCCGAAGGCTACACGATTCCACCTGAAGTAAGCAAGTTACACGGTATAACTACTGAAAGGGCTTTAAAAGAAGGTGAAGATTTAGAGGAAGTATTAAAAATATTTGCCGAAGCAATTGCAAAAACGGACTACATAGTTGCGCATAACATCAGTTTTGATGAAAAAATTGTAGGTGCTGAGTTTGTTCGTAAAGCTTTTAAAACCAAATGGTTCTCAAAGAAACAAATCTGCACCATGAAAGCATCAACTGATTATTGCGAGTTACCTAACACAAGAGGCTTTGGTTATAAATGGCCTAACCTTATGGAACTACATAAAAAATTATTTGGCTTTGGTTTTGAAGAAGCCCACAATGCAGCTGCCGATATTGGCGCCACCGCCAAATGCTTTTGGGAATTAAAGAAATTGGGAGTGATTGATTGATGGTGGTATTAGAATAAGACTATTCACACCATAACTTGCAGATTTTAGGTTATTTGTAAATTACTGATATTTCGCACTTACGCTTAAGTATTTAATATCTAATCACTTGCAGGCATACACAATATACTATATTTTTGATATTCTGGTAATTACAGTATCCATTTTGCATCAATTGTTCTTTGTGTAACTTTGCGTATTCTTTGCGTAACTCTGTGTAATAGCTATTTAACTGCGTTGAGGGCTTTGCCGTTCGCAAAGAAGCACAAAGTCATCACAAAACTGCGCAAAGAATCTAAGTCGACATAAATAATTGCATGACAGGCAATTAGCCTTAGACTTTTCAGCTGCGAAACATTAGTAAATTAATTATTGTTTTTGTTTTTCCCATAAAACTTACAATACTCAGTTAAACCACATTCTTTACATTTTGGTGTACGAGCCAGACAAACATAACGCCCATGCAAAATTAACCAATGATGAGCCAGCGGTATCAACTCTTCCGGAATGTGTTTAACTAATTGCTTCTCGGTATCTAAAGGTGTTTTTGAGTTTGAGGTTAGTCCCAAGCGTGCCGAAACACGAAAAACATGTGTATCAACAGCCATTGCAGGTTGATTAAAAAGTACTGAAACCAGTACATTTGCAGTCTTCCGCCCTACCCCCGGTAATTTTTGTAGTTCATCAATATTCTCGGGTAACTCTCCGCTAAAATCCTCAAGCATCATTTTTGCCATCCCAACTAAGTGTTTGGCTTTATTGTTTGGATAGGAACAACTTTTAATATAATCAAAAACCTCAGCAGAATCCACCTCAGCCATTTGTTCAAAATGAGGAAAACGTTTAAATAAATCTACAGTTATCACATTTACCCGTTTATCAGTACATTGAGCTGATAAAATAACCGAAACAATCAACTCATAGGGTGTTTTATATACCAATTCGGTTTCAGCAACCGGTTTATGCTCTTTAAAGTATTCTATTATTTTTTCAAAACGTTCTTTTTTTCTCATGCCCAAAAATAGTAAATAATAGCCACAGCCCGTCCCGAATTTCGGGAAATTCACGAATAAATATTAATATTTTGCCGCTACTGCACTAATAAACTTTGTAATGAGCTAAGGTGGAAATTTGAAAATATGATACTTAGGCTAAGTAACCAATTAGATTATGTGAAGATGTGAGAATTGAATATTGAAAAATTAAGAAATGATATAATGCGATAATGATGAAATGCAAAAATACTATTATTACAATGAATGACAAGCTAATGACTATAAATGACAGCGAAGCAAATGACCAATGACCTCAATGACTCAATGACAAATTAATGACTACCAATGACTTAATAACAATTAAATGACTGCAAAGAAAATGACCAATGACACAATGATAATAGTATAAAATTCGTGAATTCGTGGCTAAATGTACTTTTATCTTTTTACTTTTGCCAAATCATAAATCTTATATTCAAAATCATAAATATAACATGATAAGTTACCTGCAAATAGAAAACCTAAGCAAGGCTTTTGGCGAAAATATATTATTTGAAAATATTTCTTTTAGCCTGCATAAAGACCAAAAAATGGCATTAATTGCCAAAAATGGAACAGGAAAATCTACTTTATTGAATATTATTTCAGGAAAAGATGTAGCTGATTCAGGAAAAGTCAGTTTCAGAAAAGGTGTAAGTGTTTCTTATTTACAGCAAAACCCTGAATATAAAGATAATGACACTATAATAGACCATATATTTCATTCTACTGATAACATTAGTAAAATAATTAGAAATTATGAAGAGGCCATAATCTCAGAAGATAATAACAAAATACAGCATGCTATTGAACAAATGGATATTGCAGAAGCATGGGATTATGAACAAAAAATCAAGGAAATTCTGAATAAATTAAAAATTGAAAATTTTAATCAAAAAATTAAAACTTTATCCGGTGGTGAACGTAGAAGAGTAGCTCTGGCAACTGCCTTAATTGATAAAGCGGATTTACTGATACTTGATGAACCAACAAATCATCTTGATTTACAAATGATTGACTGGCTGGAGAAATATTTAAAAAGTGAAAAAATGAGCCTTTTAATGGTAACCCATGATCGCTACTTTTTAGATAATGTTTGCACAGAAATTATTGAACTTGATAGAAATACAGCATATAAATACAAGGGAAGCTACCAGTACTATGTCGAAAAAAGGGCTGAACGCATGCAATTAATGCAAGCCGAAATTGATAAAGCATCAAATCTTTATCGAAAAGAATTAGACTGGATGCGACGAATGCCACAAGCAAGAGCAACAAAAGCAAAATCAAGAATAGATAGCTTCTATAAAATTGAAGAAAAGGCGAAGCAGAATATTGATGAAGAAACACAAAAGCTTGAAATTAATACAGCCCGCCTTGGTAAAAAGGTACTGGATGTATTAAATATAAGTAAATCATTTGATAATAAGAAAGTTATAAATGATTTCACTTATAAATTTGGTA
Source organism: Bacteroidales bacterium (assembly GCA_029933755.1). Taxonomy (GTDB): domain Bacteria; phylum Bacteroidota; class Bacteroidia; order Bacteroidales; family NBLH01; genus NBLH01. The sequence continues at coordinate 5,058 of JAOZNO010000246.1, forward strand.
GAAAAGATAAAATTGGAATTGTAGGCCCAAACGGTAGTGGAAAAAGTACCTTTTTGAATATTATTACTGAAACACTAAAGCCAGATACCGGTGAAGTAGATAAAGGCCAAACGGTAGTTTTTGGATATTATACACAAACTGGTTTTAAGCTGGATACCGACAAACGGATGATTGAAATTATTAAAGATATTGCAGAAGTAATACCAATTGGTGGAAACAGAACACTATCGGCAATGCAGTTCTTAGAATATTTTCAATTTGATAAAGAAAAGCATTACTCTTATGTTTCAAAACTAAGTGGTGGTGAGCGAAAAAGACTTTACCTGATGACGGTATTAATGGAAAATCCTAATTTCTTAATTTTGGATGAGCCAACCAACGATTTTGATATTCAAACCTTGAATGTTTTGGAAGAATACCTTATTAATTTTAATGGTAATGTGTTAATTGTTTCTCACGATCGCTTTTTTATGGATAAGGTTGTAGATCAGCTTTTTGTTTTTGAAAAAGATGGTCATATTTATAATTTCCCGGGTAACTATGCAGATTTTCGTGATTATAAATTAGCAAAAGAAAAAGAGGAAAAAAAAGAAGAACGAAAATTAAAAGAAGCCATAAAGCCTAAAGAAAAAGCTCCCAAACAAAAGAAAAAATTTGGTTTTAAAGAACAACGTGAGTTTGATAGCCTGGAAAAAGAATTAGAAGAACTCGAAAATAAAAAATCTGAAATTGAAACTCTGATGAATTCCGGCACTTTAAAAGATACAGAATTGATGGAACATTCAAAAGAATATTCAAAACTTACGGAGACTCTTGAAGAAAAAGAAATGAGATGGCTTGAATTGAGTGAATTGCAAGAATAGAAATTAGTAACTAGTAATTGGGAACTTGTTGTTTAAATTACCAATTACTAATAAACCAATTACCAATAAACTAATACTCATCCCCATTCATTGCAAAAATTGGTTTGTTATTTATCCAGTTTCCACGTGTAAAATCAGGAAAATATTGTGTAGCATTTCCTTCAGCTATTGATCTTTCTGATAATGGTGTTATCGCACTCCAGGCAGCTGCATCATATACATCAAGCGGTGGTGTCGTTTTACGTTTTACAGTT
>JAOZNO010000247.1 GCA_029933755.1 Bacteroidales bacterium
GCTTTAGATCAACATGAAAAAGCAATTATTAAATGGCAGGAAGCCATGAGTCACATAAGACCTATAATAAAATGGCATCAGTTCATTTATAAGAATTATTACCGAAAACTTAATAAAGAGGTTGGCTTGAGAATTTAAAGAACCCCAAAAGTTTTAAAAACCTTTAGGGTTAAATAATCAGTAAATTGTATAAGATTGTTTATTCAACAATTTTCATTTCATCAACCAAATGTTTTGCACCGCCAAGTTTATCCATAATAAACAGCACATAGCGAATATCAACATTTATACATTTTTGAAGTTTATGTTCAAAAGCAATATCGCCACTCATAGCTTCCCAGTTTCCATCAAAGGCAAGGCCAATCAATTCACCATTTGCATTCATAATTGGGCTACCTGAGTTACCACCGGTAATATCATCGTTTGAAGTAAAACAAACAGGCATTTTACCGTCTTGTCCATATCTGCCATAATCTTTTTTCTGATAAAGTTCTTTCAACTTAGGCGCAACATCAAACTCAAAGTCTCCGGGAATTTCTTTTTCCATAACTCCTTCAAGTGTTGTGAAATAATCATAAGTAACCGCATCTTTTGGTTTGTAATCACCAATCTTACCAAATGAAAGGCGCATCGTGAAATTAGCATCAGGATAGAAATTTTTATCCTTATCCATTTCCATTAAACCTGCAAGAAATAGGCGTCTGCCTTTTGCTAAATCAGTATCAAATTTTTTGGACTTAGCTTTTAATTCACCATACGTTTTACCAGCAGATTTTGCAGCAATAAAAGCAGGATCTTGTTGAATTTTTTCTTTATCATAGTTTTCCATAAACTTGAAAAAAGCTGCTTCGTTTGCAAATATTGATTTAGCGTATAGATCATCTACATAAGCATTGAAATTACCTTTAAGTTTATTATTAATTTCTTCAGTTAGGAATGTCGGATGATATTTTACATCAACATCTTCATCGAAAAGTTTTAACATGGCAACAGCAATTTTCTTATCAGTAGGCTTGCTGTAATCTTTAAAGAATCTTTTTGCATATCCTTTTATTGCATCTGGCTTATCAAGCATTCTTGAAACCCTGCTTGCAAAACCAATTATTTCAATTCCTCGTAGCATTGTTTCTGAAAAGTACTGGCTCGCATAACTATATTCTTTTCTACCTTTATAAGCACCTTTTATTAAGTTAAGGGCATCACCATATTTAGCATTTCGTTTTTTATCATTGGCATACCAATTTCTAAATTTATTTTCGGTTGCCTGTTTTTGTGCATGGACATTTAATTTGCGAAGACCTTTGTTCATACCAATTGAGTTTTTCCAATAGTTACTTGAACCGGAAAATTTTGAAGAATACTGAATTTTTATTTTTTCATCAGCCATCATATCTTCCATCATTAACTCTTGTCTGATACCACGTATTTTAATACGGTTTGTATTTGTAATATCAATTAATTCATCTATACCATAAGAGGTCATATATCGATCCGTGCCGCCGGGGAAACCTATAACCATAGTAAAATCATCTTTTTCTACACCTTTTATTGATACAGGAAGGAAATATTTTGGTTTTAGTGGTATGTTTTTTTCAGAATACTTAGCAGCTTTGCCTTCCGGACTCATATATACTCTGAAAACGCTAAAATCACCTGTATGACGTGGCCATACCCAGTTATCTGTATCATGACCAAATTTACCAATAGACTCTGGTGGAGTTCCAACAAGGCGTACATCGCTGTACTTTTCGTAAATGACAAGATAGTAGCTGTTTCCATTAAAGAAAGATTGAACTCTCGCCATATAATTATTGTCCTTAGAGGCATTATCTTGAATTTCTTTACTTATTTCTTTGATTACTTTTCCTCTTTCATCTTCGGTCATTTTACTTTTTAGTTTTTTGTTAATTTGACCTGTCACATCTTCAATTTTCACAAAAAACCGAACGGATAAACCTGGTATTGGTAGCTCTTCTTTAAAATTCATAGCCCAAAAACCATCTCTCAGGTAATTATGTTCAACCGTGCTTTGAGATTGAATTGCACCATATCCACAATGGTGATTGGTTAAAAGCAATCCTTTATCAGATACAATTTCGGAGGTACATCCACGTCCAAAAATTGCAATGGCATCTTTAATACTGGCTTTGTTAAGGCTATAAATATCTTCAGGTGTTAATTTAAAACCCTGTTTTTTCATTTGGGCATAATTCTTATTTAGTAAAGTAAGAATCCACATGCCTTCATCTGCTTTTGCTTGAAAATTAAACAAAAAAGCAGAAATTAGCAGTAAGCTAAAAATCTTCTTCATATTATTATTTTTTTAGATTAAATTTTTTCTAAAATTAGAATTTTTTTATAGAAAACTGAATCTTTATTGATGTATATTACTGTTGTTTATCATGCGGTTTTGTTATTATTGGGGGTTCAAAGTAGTTCATTTAATTAAACTCAGTTAGAAATTCCAATAAGGTGTAATGTTTTATTCCTTTGTAAGTATTTGATGCTGAGAAATTATCAAAAGAAACAACAAACTTCGGGTAATTATCTTTTATTTTTAATAAATTGCCAAATTCTCTTTTAATTGTTTTTTCATCAGTTAAAAGGTATGCAACTTGAACATAAATTTTTTCGTTATTTTTAATTCCCATAAAATCAATCTCATTATCTCCCCAATATGCTATTTTTAAATCATAGCCTAAATTTCGTAAATGTAGATAAACAGCATTTTCCATAATTTTCCCAATATCCTGCATCTTAAATCCTACTGTTGCATTTCGTAAACCTATATCTTCAAAATAATATTTCTCACCAATATCAAATTGCTTTTTTCCTTGAATATCAATGCGCTTTACCCGATTAATAAAATAAGCATCTTCCACAAAAGATAAATAATTGAGGATTAATGCTACGTTTTTATTTATTTTTTGATGCTTTAGATATTTAGATATTCTATTTGCTGAAAAAACACCTCCTGTATTGTCGGCAAGAAATCGTATTAAGTCTGTTAAAAATCGAGGATCTCTAATTTGATGCTTTTTTATTATATCTCGAAATAAAATTGTTGAATATATATTATTGAGGTATTCAAAGCGTATGTTTTCATTTTCAGGTAGATGCATTAGATATGGTAAACCCCCAAATTTTAAATATTTGAGAAGAGAGTCATTGTTGGCTTGTAATTGGTGAAAACTACAAAACTCGGTAAAATTTAGACTTCCTATTTGAAACACAATTTGTCTGCCTGACAAATAAGTAGCAAAATCGCCAGATAAAAGTTTAGCATTGCTCCCTGTACAATAAATGTCAAAATTATTCTTTTTATAAAGACTTCTTAGAACACGTTCAAAACCATCAATTTCCTGAATTTCATCAATAAAAAGATAGTTCATTTTTTCTGTCTGTTGAGTTTTAATATATTCCATGAGTTGAGTATGATTTCTCATATAATCAAACTCATACTCTTCTTTGTCTATAAATATAAAATTAGCATCTTGTGTCGTTTTTTTTATCTCATTTGCTACTAACTTTAACATTTCGCTTTTACCAACTCTACGTTGTCCTATAAGAACTTTTATTAACTCTTTATTAATAAAAGGCTTTATTTTCTTTATATAAATCTCTCTTTTTATCATTCCTAAATTATATATGTCATATCTTATATTATTCGCAAATATAGTAAATTTATATGATATAGCATATAGAAATGTGATTTATGTAAAGTTTATATTGTATAAGTAATAAAATTAAAATTTATGTCATGACTTATTGGAATCTTTGTTGAAGAAAAAAAAACGCTACCTTTTGAAAGCACAAAGACCGAAGCGGTAAGTAAACTTCCAACTTCGGTCTTTTGATTTTTTAAAACTTCTAAGCTCTAAGTTCTCAGATTATTCCCTTACAATTGTCATTTCATCAATAAGGTTTGTTGCACCTGCGTATTTATCAATAATAAATAGTACGTAGCGAATATCAACATTAATACATTTTTGTAATTCAGGATCAAAAGCAATATCGCCACTCATTGCTTCCCAGTTACCGTCAAATGCTATTCCAATTAACTCACCGTTACCATTTATTACAGGGCTTCCTGAATTGCCACCGGTAATGTCATTGTCTGTAGTAAAGCAAACCACCATTCTGTTACCATCAGCATATTTTCCATAATCTTTTTTATTGTAAAGATCTTTTAGTTTTTGGCTAACCGTAAACTCTTTATTATTGGGGTCTTCTTTTGCCAATAAACCTTTTAAGTCTGTGGTATAATCAAATGTTTTGTTACCTACTTTATAACCACCCACTTTACCATAAGAAAGTCTGATTGTTGCGTTTGCATCAGGATAATAAAGCTTATTTGGATATTTTTCTTTTTGCATTTCTCTCCAACCATCTACAAATTGGCGCATACCTTTGCCTAACTGTGCTTCATAAGGCTTAATTGCATCTAAAAGCTTAAAATATACCTGTAAACTAGTTATGGAAACTGTAAACCCTAAATCAGCTTTTAGTTTTTCAGCTGTTGGATTTTTTAAAAAGTCATCAGCTCTTTTTTCATCCGTTAAAATTGATGTTGAATAAAGCTTATCTGCAAACTTCTGAATATCACCACCAAAGTCTTTATCTATTGTTTCAATAAAAGAAGGGTGGTATTCTTTTTCAACATTATTTTTGTATAAGCCTATTAGTTTTACAAAAACTTCTTTATCAATATTTGCCACATAATTTTTAAAATACTCCTTCATTTCAGGAACTAGTGCATCTGCTGTTGCCTTTATTGTTGCATCATCAGCTTTCCCAAGCATTGCGTCTAATCTACGAAAAGCTAATCCCTGACCTACTATTTCCGGGCCGAGGTAAAGGCTCTCAAACCAGTAGTTCTGAACCTTATCCAGTGTGTTTTTATCTTTAAAGGCAGTTTTTATTAAGTCTAAAGATTCACCATATTGAGGTTTTCTTTTTTCTTTATCAGCCTTTATCCATTTTGAAAATTCTTTTTCAACAGCTTTTTTAGAATCAATTATATTCAGCTCAGCTAATGCTTTATTTTGCCCTATTGAATATTTATAATAATTCATCACTCCAGTATAATACTTGTCTGAGTACTGCAAGCGAACTTTATTATCTTTATCCATATGTTTTTTAAAGATTTTACGCTTTTCATCCCTCACCTTTATACGAATGCTATTTTCATTCTCAATCGTTTCTTCAACACCCCAGGATGTTAAATATCGATTTGTTGTGCCGGGATATCCCATTGTCATGGCAAAATCATTTTCCTTAACTCCCCTAATTGAGATAGGAAAAAAGTGTTTAGGCCTTAATGGCACATTAACTTTTGAATATTCTGCCGGTTTTCCATCAGGACTGGTGTAAACCCGAAACATTGAGAAATCACCCGTATGGCGTGGCCACACCCAGTTATCCGTATCACCACCAAATTTTCCAATCGATGAAGGAGGAGCACCAACTAATCGAACGTCAGTAAATGTTTCATAAATAAAAAGGTAGAAATTGTTCCCTTTAAAAAAAGAACTAATCTTAGCCTCGTAATGTGTATCACCAATTGCCTCTTTTTGTAGCTTTTCAGAAATTTTCTTAATAGTTAATGCTCTTTCCTCTTCGGTCATTTTGTTGTTTAATAAAGCATTAATTTTATCGGTAACATCTTCCATTCTTACCAAAAAAGTAACAGATTTGCCAGGGTTTGCTAACTCCTCAGCTCTTGATTTTGCCCAAAAACCATCTGTAAGATAATCATGTTCAACGGAGCTATGTTTCTGAATTTCACCATATCCACAATGATGGTTTGTTAATAACAGGCCATAAGGTGAAACCAGTTCTGCTGTACACTGATTATGATCCATTACAACAACAGCATCTTTCATGCTTGAGTGATTGATATCGTAAATGTCTTTCGGACTTAATTTAAAGCCCATTGCCTTCATTTGGTCATAGTTTTTGTTTATAAACGCCAAAAACCACATTCCTTCGTCTGCTTTTACATTTATATTAAATACAAAAGCAATCATTAAAACATTTAATACAATTTTTTTAATCATAGTTTGTTATTTTTATTTAAAAATTT
>JAOZNO010001043.1 GCA_029933755.1 Bacteroidales bacterium
TCAACAAATCCATCTCGCTAAAGGCTTTTCCTGAATAACTGACACCATTAATTTTTAAATCAACTTTTTTTTCATCGTGGTCAACCAGAATAATTTCAATATTATAGGATTTATTATCTTTTATAAGGTGATAACTATCTTCTGTTTTTTTCAGAATATCCAAATCAAAATTTTCTCCATCAATTTGACCACTTAGCTGACCATTTTGTTTATGGTTCACGGCATATTCTTTACCTGCAATATTTACTTTAAGCATCATTTCATCTGTTTATATTTAATTATTTTTATTTGCCAGATGGAGCCGCAAGTTTAAAATAATCATTCCCTTATGTATTAATAACCTTTAGCTCACAGCATGCCCCGACTTTTCTCAAAAAACACAAATAAAAATAAGAATAAATCTGTGAGTAATTATTTTTAACATGCTTGTTTCATAAATTAAGAATCCTGTAAATGTACACAATTTACAGGATTTACGCCAATAGTTCTTCTATTTCTATGCTTTATCCATAAGTGGATTTGGATAGTAAGTGAGTGCCATTTGTGTTTCACCTTTTTCATCAATAAATGGAACACTTACTCTTGAATATCTATCAGGCACCTTGCTTTCATGATCCAAATTCAAAATTTGATCTCTTTTTAGTTTTACAACATTTACCTTTATCTGTTTTCTACCGTGAACACCATTAGATTTAAGTCCGTTTATGGTTTCTATTACCACTTTTTTTGTAAGCGGATTATTATCCAAACTTTTGAAAAAACCATTTGTTTTACCACTGAGCAAACTATTAATAACCCAACATGACTCTTTATCATATTCATTAATAAACCTGCGGTAATCACCATATGGTATATGCTCCTGTTCCGCAATAGAGCGATTATAAAAATATGCTTCAGCTTTTAAACTTTCTCCATTTGGCAAACAAGTCACTTCTAAATCTTTACGGATATATGAAGACCTTTTCAAATCATAAGGATGGTAATGTTCTATTTTATCCAGTCCCGGCAACATACTTTCACTAACCTCATAAAGTTCGCCATATACAATTCCATTTCCTGGAACAATTCCGGGGAATTGCCCTAAAAAGTAAATTTCAGCCTGAATAAATGCAGGCCCCAGGTATTCACTACCCTCAATAAAGGAAGATAAGGTCATACCTTTTAACAATCCCCCATAAACAAATAATTGCATAAATTTATTTTATATATCAAAAGAAGCCCTCTTTTATTGGCTCATTGTATTTTCTATCTCATCAACTGTTTTTGGTATTGGTTTCCCTAAAACCCTACACCCTGAATCAGTAATCAGCAAATCATCTTCAATACGAATACCTCCAAAATCTTTATAACTTTCCAGTTTATCGTAATTAATAAAATCCGTAAACTTATTTTCACTTTTCCAAAGGTCAATTAAGGCCGGAATAAAATAAATTCCGGGTTCGTCCGTAATTACAAAACCTTTCTTTAGCCTTTTAGCTAAACGAAGAAAAGCCAGCCCAAATTGTTCACTTCTTTGAACCTCATCATTATAACCCACATAATCC
>JAOZNO010000248.1 GCA_029933755.1 Bacteroidales bacterium
CTTAAACCCGATTGCCTTAACAGAAATTCACCAAAATAATAATACGTCATTTATTTTAATCCTCATATTATCCCTGATTCCGCCTGAAGTCGGACAGGTAACACAGATTCCATCCGTTTATTTGAAAATTAAGAGTGTCGTTATTAATTCAATAGGAAAGAGAGAAAACGATAACGAATGATGGCTATGCGAAATGACCAATAACAGCGAGCAAATGACAATTGAATGACATGCGCAGCATAAAAGATAGCGAAGCGAATGATAACAAATGACAACTAATGACAGCGAAGCGTAATGACTAATTATTCAAACCGTAGAATTTTGTAAATTATCGGGAAGTTTCAAAATTTTATTCAGAAGCTACAATACGTTTAAAACCTGCTCCTTAATTTTTTCCAGCTCATCTTTCATCTGTACCACTATTTTCTGAATATCAGCATGGTTTGCTTTTGAACCAATCGTATTCACCTCACGACCAATTTCCTGCGCAATAAAACCTAATTTTTTACCTTGTGAATCATCTTCATTCATGGTTTCTATAAAATAGCTACAATGATTACTCAAACGAACCTTTTCTTCTGTAATATCCAGTTTTTCCAGATAGTAAATTAATTCCTGCTCAAAACGATTGTTATCAGCATCCACTTCTTTTAAGTTTTCCTTAAAATTCTGCTTTATACGTTCTTTAACTTTTTCTATTCTACTTTCTGCAAAAGGTTCAATCTGTACTAAAAGACTTTGAATTTGTTTAATACGTTGCCCAAAATCAAGTTCTAAAACATTTCCCTCCTGGGCTCTGAATTTTTCAATTTCAGAGATGGCATCAATAACCGTTTGCTTAATAATTAACCACTCTTTCTCATCAAGCTCTTTAACTTCTGTTTTCATTACATCAGGAAGTCGCATAATAATTTCAAGGATTTGCTCATTATCCACATTTCTGTTTAACGATTCGGTCACTTCTATTAACTGTTGATAGTAATTTTTAATAACCACTTTATTTAACTTGATATTTTTTTCAAGATTATTTTGATCAATCCAGACTGAAAGCTCAATTTTTCCACGATTAAGAGCTTTTGTAAGCATATTACGCAATTCCATTTCCTTTTCTTTATAAAGAGATGGTATTTTTGCAATTATATCTGCCTGTTTACTGTTCAGTGATTTAATTTCTACAGTGATTTTTTTATTTTCAAACTGATTTACAGCTTTTCCAAAGCCAGTCATTGATTTAAGCATAGATGTTAGAATTTAAAGATTAGAAATGAGGAATTTGCATCCTAAATTTCTAAACTGTTAATTATTTAAGGAATCAAATGTATAAAATAAAACCATGTGTTATAGAATATTTAAAATAAAATCATAGGATAGATTTTATTTCATAATTTCGAAGCTTTAAAATTGATGTTAAAACATAAATCATAAATTATGAAGCAATTTTTTACAATATTTTTATTAACGATCTTAGTAAGTTCTATAACTTATAATACTATGGCACAGAAAAACTATACTTCGCGCGATGAAATTCCAAAAGAGTATAAATGGAATTTTAGTGATATTTATGCTGATTGGGAAACCTGGGAAAAAGAATTTAAAGCACTAACGGCTCAACTTGATGAAGTAGCCAAATTTAAAGGAACTTTAGCAAAAGATGTTAAAAACCTAATTGCACTCCAAACGCTTACTGAAGAAATGTCAAAAAGAATAAATAAAGTTTATCCTTATGTTTTTTTTCAATACACTGTTGATACCAAAAACATGGAACTGCTTTCAAAATTACAGAGAGTACAACAACTTTTTGCTCAGTTTGGTGTTAAAACTTCATGGATTACTCCAGAAAAACTTACAATTCCTGAGACTACAATGAAAAATTGGATTACTAAAAATCCTAAACTTAAAGATTTTGAATTTAGTTTAATGGATATGTATCGTCTTCAAAAACATGTATTAAGTGCGGATAAAGAGCAATTACTTTCTTATTACAGTCAGTCTAATTCTTCTGCATCTAGTATTTATGATGCTATATCTACTACGGATGTAAAATTCAATAAAGTAAAACTTTCCGATGGTAAAGAATATGAAGTTAGTCATGGAGTTTATAAACAAATTCTTACAAATAATAAAAATCAGGAAGACAGATTAAAAGCTTTTGATGCGATGATTGATATTTATTCAGAGAATAAAAATACATATGCAGCAATTTACAGTGGTGTTGTTCAAGCTGGATGGGCAAATGCCAGAGCAAAAAATTACCAAACAAAATTAGATGCAACACTGGAAGGTAATAATATACCGAAAGAAGTTTATTTAAACCTTATTAACACGGTTAAAGAGAATACAAAATCATTACAAAAGTATTTGAAACTTAGAAAAGAAATTTTAGGCTTAGATAAATATTATAAATCTGACAGACTTGTTAATTTAACTGATTTTAATAAAACTTATGATTACGAAGATGCTAAAAAATTAGTATTTGAAGCGGTTAAACCTCTTGGCGATGATTATCAGAAGAAACTAAAAGTAGCAATGTCAAACGGATGGTTAGATGTATACGAAACTCCGGGGAAACAGTCAGGTGCTTTTTCGTTTGGTGTTTATGGTGTACACCCTTATATGATGCTAAATTATGATGGAACTTTAGACTATGTTTTTACGCTGGCTCATGAATTAGGTCACACAATGCATACTTGGTATTCAAACGAAAATCAATCATATGCGACTCATGATTATACAATTTTTGTTGCAGAAGTTGCTTCTACTTTCAACGAAAGACTTCTTTTAGATTATATGATGGAAAACACAAAAGATCCAAAAGAAAGAATTACACTTCTAACACAAGCTATTAATGGTATTTCAGGAACTTTTTTCCGTCAGACCAGATTTGCTGATTATGAATACCAGGTACATACACTTGCGGAACAAGGGAAACCCATAAACGCAAAAGTTTTAGCAGGTATATGGCAAGAGCTTGATAAGGCTTATTTCGGTGACATATTAACAGAGCACGAAAATCATAATTATGTTTGGGGAAGAGTTCCACATTTTCATGGAATGCCTTATTATGTTTATCAATATGCAACATGTTTTGCATCATCTGCTCAAATTTATAAAAATGTAACTGAAGGAAGCAGAAAAGATAAAAAAGCAGCTCTGGAATCTTATTTAACTCTTATTAGATCAGGCGGAAACGATCATCCAATGGAACAACTGAAAAAAGCAGGAGTTGATCTTTCTAAAAAGGAAACTATTTTAGCAGTAATCAATCAGTTTGATGCCTTAGTAAACCAATTAGAAATAGAAGTTAAAAATCTGAAAAAGTAAAAAGATTTGGTACTGGGTTTATAGTATAAGTCTCATAACTGACGGGTTAATCGTCAATTCATCAACAGATTTGGTCCAATCAGGGAGTTTTATAATTTTAAAAGGCTTATTTCTTTATTGAAGCAAGCCTTACTTTTTGATTGGAAGTGATTTAAACCTACTTAATTTGCAGTTATTTATTGAGTTTTCAGGTATAATATTAACTAATACTACTTTACGAACTTAAAACTTACTAATAATCAGCCTGAAAGGCTAAATCATTTCAGCCCAAGGCAACGCCTTGGGTTATGGTAAACATCAAAATTAATTGCGGGCTGAAAGCCCAACTTATCAATATATCAAATTAACCTGGACTTTCAGTCCGCAAAAACATTTTGTTCTTTTTACCCAAGGCGTTGCCTTGGGATAAATTAAATAAGGCTTTCAGCCTATTTGTCAGATAATTGTTACCTCGTAAAGTAGTACTAAAAGAGGTAAACTTTCATTTATTTTTGCAGGTAAAAACAAAATAACTATTAAGTTTTGCCTTCAACTAATTATAATTACTTTTGATATAGAAATAGCATAAAATAAATAGATGAAAATTGAATTAAAGATTGTTACAAAAATAAGAATACTATTTGCGATATTGGCAATTTTAGTTGGGCTGAATATAATAATTGTAAATTACTATAAACAAAAAGAAAAAGCCGATACAGTAATCGTAGATATTGCAGGACGTAACAGGATGCTTTCTCAAAAAATTGCTTTGCTATCAGAAATTTTCATAAAGGATAAAACTGTGCAGAAAGAGTTGGGGAGTGTAATAAAAATGCACCATTTATCTTTTATAGCATTGCGTGATGGGGGCAAAGCTCCTTCTATGAATTCGGAAACATCTATGCCAGCAGCACATAATGATGCTATGCCAATCATAAAAAAAGTTGAAGTTCAATGGACGGAATACAAGAAAAATGCTGAAAATATTATAAGGTTTAATAACGATCCGGACAAACAATTGTTGGCTCTAAAATATCTTGAAACACACCGGAACAAAATGCTTTCAATCAATAATGAGCTAGTAAAGGTATTTGTAGAGATTAATGCGAAGAAGCAATCTAAACTAAAAACCATATTAATAATTACCTTCCTTATTGACGTCATTAGTTTACTATTTGGGCTGATGTTAATAAATAAAGAGTTGATTGTTCCAGTTAAAAAAATTGCAAATCAAGCTCTTGTAATCTCAAAGGGTAATTTAATAAATAATTTAAAAATAGAACGAAAAGATGAAATAGGAGAGCTTTCAAATTCGATAAATTCGATAACTGAAAATTTTAAAGAATTAATAGGAAATATTGCAAAAACAGCTGAAACCGTTTTAGACGCAAGTAAAGGGTTAAGCACAGTTTCACAGGGAATTTCTCAAAGTGCTTTCGAACAATCGTCAACAACCGAAGAAATTTCATCATCAACAGAGCAAATGATTGTTACAATTAATACAAATGCTGAAAACGCAAAATACTCAGGGAAAACTTCAATTGACTCGGCAAATGAAATGAAACAGAGTAATGAAATTTTTGTAAAGACAATTATAGAAATAAGCGAAAAAATAACCATAATAAGTGAGATTGCGAAAAAAACCAACATTTTATCCATAAATGCTGCAATTGAAGCTGCAAGAGCAGGTGACCAGGGAAAGGGATTTGCAGTTGTTGCCCAGGAAATAAAAAATCTGGCAGATAAATCAAGAATGGCATCAGATGAGATAAATGAATTATCAAAAAACGGACAAGATATTTCAAAAAGTACCAGTGAAAAACTTGCGAAAACTATTCCTGAAATAATAAAGAGTGCCAAACTTGTAAACAGCATTTTATCAGCAAGCAGTGAACAACAAAATGCAATTGGGGAAATTAATGATTCAATACAACAACTTTCAAAAATTACAATGAAAAATTCAACATCAGCTGAAGAAATGTCAGCATCTGCAGATCAACTTTCAGCACAGGCAGAACAGTTAAAACAAATGATTTCTGTTTTTAAAATTTAGTATTAGATTCAGTTACAATACAACTAGACGGGGAATCGCATTTAAAATCAACAATTAAAAACCTTATTCCTACTAAAATCTCTATTTATTCTTAGCTTCCAGTTCGCGAAGGTGTTCCATTTTTTTGCGCTGCAAAAACTCTTTTATCCCTTCAAGATGTTCCTTTACACGTTTGTTACCAAATTCGTGTATTTTACTAACCATTCCATCAAGAAAATCTCGATCATGCGATACCAGTATTAGCGTGCCATCATATTTCATTAAGGCTTGTTTCAATATATCCTTAGTCCTGATATCAAGGTGGTTGGTGGGTTCATCAAGTATTAGCAGGTTGTAAGGTTCAAGTAGCAGCTTAATCATTGCCAGTCGGGAACGCTCTCCTCCGGAAAGTATTTTTACTTTTTTATCAAGATCATCGCCGCCAAACATAAAAGCACCTAAAATATCTCTAATTTTAATGCGAATTTCGCCCTTGGCAATATCATCAATGGTCTGAAATACAGTAAGTGATTCGTCGAGCAGCGACGCTTCGTTCTGAGCAAAGTAACCCACTTTAGTGTTGTGCCCCAGGCTAAGTTTTCCACCATGTTCTATTTCACCCATTATTGCTTTTACAAGTGTAGATTTACCTTCACCATTTTTGCCAACAAAAGCAATTTTTTCGCCTCGTTCTATTGTAAACGAAGCGTCTGAAAATACCAAATGAT
>JAOZNO010001044.1 GCA_029933755.1 Bacteroidales bacterium
AAAAAAATGATTTTAAATAGAAGAAATTTTGCAAAAACAATAGGAGCTGCTTCTATAGGAGCATTTATTCCTGGTATATCAATAGCATCAACTCCAGCAATTATAAAAAGTAAGAAGATGAAACTAAGCTTTAAAACTTACGAATTACAATTAACACACACTTTTACCGTAGCTAGCTATTCGCGTAATACTACTCCGGTTGTATTAACAGAAATTGAATATGATGGTTTAATTGGTTATGGTGAAGCCTCTATGCCACCTTACCTGGGTGAATCACAGGCAAGTGTAATAAAATTTCTTAAAAAAGTAGATATTTCCCAATTCAAAGATCCATTCATGCTGGATGATATACTAAGTTATGTTGATTCCATTGAAAAAGAGAATAGAGCAGCAAAGGCATGTATTGATATAGCTTTGCATGATTTAATAGGAAAAATTACAAATCAGCCTCTTTATAAACTTTGGGGATTAAATCCTACTAAAACACCAATGACTTCATACACAATAGGAATTGATAAGCCAGATGTTGTACGAGAAAAAACAAAAGAAGCATTAGACTTTAAGGTATTAAAAGTAAAACTTGGTGGTGGCAATGATAAAGAAATGATTAACACCATTAGGGAAATTACGAATGTTCCATTGTATGTTGACGTAAACCAAGGCTGGAAAGATAAAAATCATGCTTTAGAAATGATTAATTGGTTAAAAGAACAGGGGATCGTATTTGTTGAACAGCCTATGCCAAAAACGCAAATTGATGATATGGCATGGCTTACGGAAAATAGTCCGCTACCAACTATTGCAGATGAAGCATTTCAGAGATTATCAGATGTTGCAAAATTTAAGGGCGTATACTCTGGTATAAACATTAAACTAATGAAAAGCACGGGCTTACGCGAGGCACATAAAATGATTACAGTAGCTAAAGCACTGGATATGAAAGTAATGATTGGTTGCATGACAGAAACCTCATGTGCGGTATCAGCAGCAGCCCAACTATCCCCTCTTGTTGACTGGGCAGACTTAGACGGCAATTTACTAATTAACAACGATGTATATGAAGGGATGAAAGTTATAGATGGTAAGGTAACCCTTAATGAATTACCAGGAATTGGAATAAAGAAAATATGATTGTACTATGTACTATTAAACTAATATATCATACAAATTTTTGAATTTAAATTTGTATTTTTAACTTTGATTCACTAAAAGTGAATTTGAATGGTGAGATTTATTTTTAAAAGCAAAGTTTTTTATTTTAAGGATTACATATAAAAAAAGGAGGTAAACAAACAAATAACATGTGAAAAATAAAAAAATTGCTGACTAAAATTCATCTAAAAACCAACATTAATTTAACTATTTATTAACTTAAGCTAATTCTATTATGAGAAAAATCGTATTTATGCTTGCATTTCTTTTTTTAGGCATGCAGGTATTTGCCCAAAATACCGTTTCGGGTACCGTTACTGATAATAATGGCGAACCTGTACCAGGTGTAAATGTTTGGGTAAAAGGCTTTTCAGATATTGGTACCA
>JAOZNO010001045.1 GCA_029933755.1 Bacteroidales bacterium
AATCCTGGTTCTTTCACAAGGAAGACAAACAGCACTGCTCGAAACAAGTAAGACTAATTCGAGGGAAATCCTTAATTATGCATTTAAAGAAAAAGAATAATGATAAAAACAATAACAGAATTCTTAGCAAAAAGTGATTGGATCAAGCCTGTTTTAGGCTTTGTGGGATTATTTATTTTATGTATCATATTTTCGCCGATTAGTAATAAAGGAACAATTATTTTTCTGAAATTTGATAACCTTAGTAATATTCTACGACAAGTTTCTGAAATTGGAATTATATCAATTGGTATGACCCTCGTGATAATTACATCCGGAATTGATCTTTCTGTAGGTTCTGTATTGGCACTGGCTGCAACATTAACAGCTTTTGGCATAATGGACTGGCAACTTGGGTTTTCACTAACCATAATTGTAGCTTTGCTTGCTGGTGCTTTGGCTGGTTTAATTAATGGAGCTCTTACTTCCTGGGGGAAAATACAAGCCTTTATCGTAACATTGGCCATGATGACAGGCGCAAGAGGTTTTGCACTGTTTATAGCTAATAGTAATTCACGAAATATTGGTTTTGGTGAAGCTGCAGCGCCTGAAGTATTTAAAATATTTACAACATCATTTTTCGGGATTCCTTTTCCTGTTTTTATTTTTATTGGAATGATCATAATATTTTCTACCATGCTAAGAAAAGTACGTCTTGGCCGATATATTTATGCAATAGGGAGTAATGAAGAAGCAGCGAAATTAGCAGGCTTAGCTGTGAATTGGATTCGTACATCAGCATATATTTTTGCCGGTGTATTAGCTGCCCTGGCAGGAATTATTCATTCAGCACAGCTGTATCAGGGAAATCCAAATGATGGGGTTGCTTTTGAACTGGATGCAATTGCAGCAGTAGTAATTGGTGGAACAAGTTTAAAGGGAGGAAAAGGCACATTGGAAGGCACATTGGCCGGCGTATTAATTATTGGCTTACTAAGCAATATCCTGGGGCTACATGGTGTTCAAAAAGACTTTCAACTAATGTTAAAAGGTGCGATTATAGTAGCAGCAGTTCTCTTACAGGAAGGTGGTTTAAACTTTAGTTTGATTAAAAGACAGATAAATAAATTCAGACCTCAGTAATTTTCGCAAATTTTAATGTAATGACAATAACAAAACATCAAGGTAGTTAATGCTGATTGCGATAAGCTAGTGGCAAGTCAAAAATAGTATTTCAGATGATTTTATCCGTCTGACCGCTTTGGAGCGGTCTGACGGGTTCACATAAACTTTGCTTACCAGAAACTTAAAGCTTAACTTGACACTATGATGTCTCAACTTTAATCCTATAGTGATTTAGTTTTTATTATTTTTCAGTTAAATCTTTGTAATACAAATCCTTTGCTTCAATTATCATCCCCTGATTGTGACATTGAATAGCAAAATAACCTTTTTTATATTCATCATCTTCATAGGTCATCACCAATTCATCCTTAACCCAAATATTAATTTTTGATCCAACTGCTCTTACACGCATAGTAAACCATTCATCGTCTTT
>JAOZNO010001046.1 GCA_029933755.1 Bacteroidales bacterium
AAAGTTGATTAAGAAAGAAAAAACTGTTTCGTCCAGTTGGTTTCGATTATTCAAAATTACTAAATGGTTGTTCTATTTGCAGATTATTCTGGGGATAGTATTACTTTTCATAAGCCAAAAGGTTATTTATGGAGAAGGGTTTATGAAGTCAAGTGATCTTAGGTTTTTTGGCATGGAACACCCATTGATGATGCTTATTGCAGTTGGATTTATTGCTATTGGTTTATTTAGGTCAAAAAAGAAAAAAAGCGCTTTACAGAAGTATAAAAACATAGCTTTCTATTTTTTCATTGCCTTGTTAGTAATGTTGTTTATGATACCGTGGAACGAAGTATTATAATTATCGTTGCTAATGTTGAATAATAATAATTTATAATAAGACCAATTTCTTTATTAGTTTTGTTGTTCATTCAGTGATTTACTATCAATAATGGAAAATCAAAATAGTGTTAACATAACCCAATTGGTTAATCAGCATACTGATGAGTTATTTTCTTGGGCATCATATAAAGTCTCCGATACTGAATTGGCTAAAGATTTGGTTCAGGATACTTTTTTAGCTGCGGCTGAAAAAATTGATTCATTTAAAGGAGACAGTTCTCATAAAACATGGCTATTTTCGATTCTTAAATATAAAATTATTGATCATTATCGTGCAAAGGTAAAACGCCCGTATAGCTATGACAATCAATCTTTTTCAAGTTTTTTTACAGAAGATGGAGAATGGCGTGCTGATAAAAAACCTGGCAATTGGGATATTGATGATGGTCATTTATTAGATAATATTGATTTCAATAAAATACTGAAGGAATGTATTGATGCTTTACCCGAAACATGGAGTATGAGCGTTAAGCTAAAATATTTAATGAGTAAAAAAGGTGAAGAAATTTGTCAGGAATTAGGTATTACTCCTACCAATTTTTGGCAGATAATGCATAGAGCAAAGCTGCAATTACGAGAGTGTATTGAAAATAACTGGTTCCAAGACAATTAGAATAATGAAAAAAATTATGCATCTATTATTTCTCTCCTGCTTAAAAGCTACAGAGCTTATTGAGAAAAAAATGCATTTTAAACTTTCTTTTGGTGAAAGGCTACAATTGAGTGTACATAAGTCAATGTGCGATGCATGTAGAAATTACGAAAAGCAAAATTATTTTATTGAGAAAGCTGTTTCAAATTATAAGGAAGTTGACCCGAAAAAATTAACCGTTGATTTAGATCCTCTTAAAAAATCAATTATTGAGAAAGTTAATAAATAGCTAAGCTGTCATCCACTAAAATATTCCCATTGAATTAATGATGGAAAATATCGATTTAAACCTAGCTTGGTTATCAACATCAATGTCATCCATATCCGTATTATATTAATATATATTTATGCTGGCGGATAAATTTTTCTTCACACACCTCTGTCAGGATTCCATTATCCTCCCACTAATAAAACAATACACAAAATAAATCATATAATAATTCAAAATTAGAGAAATGAAACTTATTCAAATGTATCAAAGAGCCTCGGATTGGCTAACGA
>JAOZNO010001047.1 GCA_029933755.1 Bacteroidales bacterium
GAATATTTTGATACCCAAAGTAGAAATTATTCATATCATTGGCAATCTGATAATAAGGAGCTTATAATGAGATGGGACAATGCACCACATCACAAAAGTGTAAGCACTTTTCCACATCATGTACATATAAAAGAAGACCAAAATATTCATGATAGCAATATTATTGTTCTTATTGAAGTTTTTGAATACATTGAAATTCAGTTAAATAACTTTATCTGAATGATGTTGCCCAATATCCGCAAAATAATTCACATTGATATGGATGCTTTTTTTGCATCTGTTGAGCAAAGGGATAATCCTGAATTAAGCGGGAAGCCAATTGCCGTAGGTGGACTTGGAAATAGGGGTGTGGTGGCAGCAGCAAGTTACGAGGCTCGTAAATATGGTGTTTTTTCTGCAATGCCAGCTAAAACTGCTAAAAAGAAATGTCCATTCCTGATTTTTGTTAAACCACGTTTTGAGGCTTACAAGCAAGTTTCAAATCATATAAGACAAATATTTTTAGAATATACTGATTTAGTTGAACCTCTTTCTTTGGACGAAGCCTACCTTGATGTCACTACACATAAAAAGGGGAAACCTTCAGCAACACTAATAGCCAAAGAAATAAAACAACGAATTAAAGACGAAACCGGATTGACTGCATCAGCCGGCATATCCATAAATAAATTCTTAGCTAAGATTGCTTCAGATTATGATAAACCAAACGGACTTTTTTTAATTAAACCTGACGAAGCTAAGGCTTTTGTTGAAGAATTACCAATTGAAAAATTCTTTGGAATTGGCAAAGTAACTGCTCGAAAAATGCATAAATTGGGAATTTCTAATGGAAAAGATTTAAAAAACTTTACTGAATTTGAACTTATTCGTAAATTTGGTAAACAAGGGAGCTATTATTACCATATTTCCAGGGCGATTGATAGCAGAGAAGTTAAACCGGATAGACTTCGAAAATCAGTTGGTGCAGAAAATACATTTGAATATGATATTGATAATCCTGATGAAATGAAACAACAGCTACTCTTAATAGCACAAACTTTAATAAAGCGAATAGAAAAATCTAAATCTTTTGGGAAAACATTAACTTTGAAGATTAAGTTTTCTGACTTTAAACAAATTACACGTAGTAAAACTGAAAAATTTGAAATTAATGATTTTGAAACACTCTGGAAATTGAGTAGTGAAATCTTTGATTTGCTTGATTTTACAAATAGAAAAGTCCGCCTATTGGGATTGTCTGTTTCAAACCTTCAGTATGACAATATTACTGGTCAGCCGGTACAACTTACATTTAATTTTTAAATAATGACGGCACTCCGAAAACCCGCTTAGCGGCTAAATGCAGAAAAACACACTTTTCGGAGCAGACTCAATAATAGAAAAAAAAGAAAATTTTATCATATAATAAAAGTATGTAATATTCAGAAAATCAGGTGTTAAAATAGTCGTGTTGTATATGCTGATATAATAATTTAGAAATACAACAATTCAACAATCAATATAAATAAATTTTGTGCGTTTCATATAAGTA
>JAOZNO010001048.1 GCA_029933755.1 Bacteroidales bacterium
TCTGGGGTTTTATGTCAATAAAATAGGAAAAAACGTCACCCTGGCAACTATTGTAGCTGTTGCTTTTATGTACCTAAGTGTTTGGATTGGTGAATATATACCATTTTCAATGCCCGAAATATTTGGACTGCCTGCTACGGGAAGCTGGACGATAATATTGTTGATTTATGCTTTTATTGCCTCCGTTCTGCCGGTTACTACCCTACTCCAACCCCGCGATTATATTAATGCTTACCAATTAGTTGTAGCCATGGTCTTACTCGTAGTTGGTGTATTTGCAGCATCCTTTAGTGGTCAGTTACATCTGGTAGCTCCGGTTTATCAGGCAAATCCAGCTGATGCACCATCACTTTGGCCATTTTTGTTTATTACAATAGCCTGTGGGGCTATTTCCGGTTTCCATTCATTGGTTTCTTCGGGTACATCTGCAAAACAAGTACGCAGCGAAGATGATGCGCTTTTTGTTGGATATGGTTCTATGCTTTTAGAAGGTTCACTGGCGACTTTAGTAATTATTGCCGTTTCTGCAGGAATAGGAATGGGTTATGAATCAAATGGAGAAATACTAACCGGAGTTCAGGCGTGGACCTCTCATTACTCATCATGGGCAGCAGCTCAGGGTTTAGGTTCAAAAATTTCAGCATTTGTTGATGGTTCTGCAAATATGATTACATCAGCAGGTATTTCACGTGAATTTGCTTTGGCAGTAATGGGTGTTTTTGTAGCATCCTTTGCCGGAACTACCCTGGATACAGCAACAAGAATTCAAAGGTATATTACTACGGAATTATTTAGTTCAATGAAACTGAATATCTTTAATAATATATATATTGCTACGTTCTTTGCTGTGGTAACAGCTGGTATTTTAGCTTTTTCAACTGGTGCTGATGGAAATGGAGCATTGGCACTTTGGCCATTATTTGGTGCCATAAATCAAACACTTGCTGCTCTTGCTTTAATAGTAGTAACACTTTACCTGAAATTAAAAGGTGGGTATAAATGGATGCTGGCAGGAATTCCGGCAATTTTTATGGTCATTATGACTCTTTGGGCAAGTTTAATTAACGAAATCACATTTATTGGACAAAATAATTGGCTACTTATCGTTGTGAATACAATTGTAATTATTGTGGTAAGTATTATTACTATTGAAGGTACTGTTCAGTTTTTCAGATCTAAGCATAACTAGATACTGGAAGTCTTGACATTACAAGCAAACCGCCTATTTCTCATAGCCTTAGCAAATCGATATTCTTTCAAAACCATTTTTGGTTTTATAATCTCCACTAGCAATTCCAATTTGTAAAAAAAGTAAATTCCTGTCGTAGCATCTATATCAATGTTAGAATGGTCAGTTTTTTCAAATTGTTGGGTTAATAACTTGTATTAGATTATTCCCCGATGATTCCTTTTAAAATGAGACGAAGTGCATCACGATTAGTGATAATCCTACGATTATTTTCTTGCCACACTATAACAACCTTTGATAATTCTTTTTGTAAAGTTTCCATAACGTAATGAAAAGTATGC
>JAOZNO010000249.1:0-4125 GCA_029933755.1 Bacteroidales bacterium
ATTTTGAACATTGAATATCACAAAGTTTGTTGATAATAGGCATTGTAAACTCTTTTGGCTTTAGTTTAGGTGTTCTGGGATTTCTTAATTATTTAATAATGTATTTTTTTGTAAATAGATAATATGTTTATTCGGTTATTTGTTTATTCGATGATAACAGAATAAACGAATAAGCAGATAAACAAATCACCAAAACATTGAAAAAATTAGAAAATACAGAATAATTGAACCAGAGCCATTCCTTTAATAAATTTTAATAATTATAAACAGAGCATAAATTATGAAATCATTACATTTTGCAATAGGTATTTTTATCATCATTGGGTTCTCCTGTAATTCAGACAAAGTTGATGAGACAATTGATAATTCTGAGCTGCATTCTTTAAAACAATTGCAAACACTCTTTTTGGATCCCCCTAATCAATATCGTTCTGCACCATTGTGGGTATGGAATGATAAAGTAACCGAAGAACAAATAGATCAGCAACTAAATGATTTTAAAGCAGGCGGTATGGGCGGCGTGTTTATTCATCCAAGACCAGGCTTAATCACCCCCTATTTATCGGAAGAATGGTTTTTACTTTGTAAATACACAGTTAAGAAGGGTAAAGAATTAGGTATGGATGTTTGGCTTTATGATGAAAATTCTTACCCCAGTGGTTTTGCAGGTGGCCATGTTCCTGCTGAAATGCCTGAATCGTACAACCAGGGTGCTGGATTAAAACTGCAAAAAGTTGAAGAATTGCCCGGGAATGCTAACACTTTTTTTCTGGTATTAAAACAGCAAAATTCAAAATTTATTGAAATTACTGATAAATTAAACGAGGAAAAAAATAAAAAAGGCAACTATTATCTGTATGAAAAAAGTTTTTATAAAAAACAAGCATGGCATGGAGGTTATTCTTATGTTGATTTGTTGTATGAAGGTGTAACCGAGAAATTTATTGAGTTGACTATGACGGGTTATAAAAAAGCTATCGGGAATGAGTTTGGGAAAACGGTACCGGGAATTTTTACAGATGAACCGAACATATCTCCACCAGGCGGCCTTAGATGGACACCTTCGTTGTTTGAAGATTTTGAAAAGCGTTGGGGATATGACCTCAAAACAAATCTCCCTTCCCTAACCTATGAAACGGGGGACTGGAAACGTGTAAGGCATAATTATTATACAACTTTACTTGAATTGTTTATTGAAAGGTGGAGCAAGCCCTGGTATAATTATACCGAAAAAAATAATCTGGATTGGACAGGCCACTACTGGGAACATGGCTGGCCGAACCCAAAACATGGTGGCGACAACATGGCCATGTATGCCTGGCACCAAATGCCCGCTATTGATATTTTAATGAATAAATACAGTGAAGATGTTAATGCCCAGTTTGGCAATGTAAGGGCAGTTAAAGAATTAAGTAGCGTTGCTAACCAGATGGGTAAAATCCGTACATTAAGTGAGACATACGGAGCCGGGGGCTGGGACTTACGATTTGAAGACATGAAGCGAATTGGTGATTGGCAATACGTGCTTGGAGTGAATTTCTTAAACCAGCACCTCTCATATATTACGCTTGAAGGTGCACGAAAAAAAGATCATCCACAATCATTTTCATATCATGAACCCTGGTGGAAGCATTATAAGGTACAGGGTGATTATTTTGCCCGTTTATCTCTTGCGCTTTCTTCAGGAAAACAGATAAATAATATATTGGTAATAGAACCTACTTCAACTGCCTGGATGTATTTCTCTGATATAATCCATAATAATAAATTCTCTGCTTTAGGGCCTGAATTTCAGGAATTTGTTCTTCATCTTGAAAAAAACCAAATAGAATACGATTTGGCATCAGAAAATATAGTTAAGGATATTGGAGAAATTAAAGGCAAAAATTTTATTGTTGGTGAACGCTCTTATGATTTAGTTATTATTCCCCCAAGTTTAGAGAATTTGGATAAACCTACTTTTGAACTGATTAAAATTTATCTAAAAAAAGGAGGAAAGGTAATTTCATTTAATGGTGTGCCCAGCTATGTTGATGGTAAAGCAAGCTCTGAATTAAAAACGATCACGGAAAAATATCCAAAACAATGGATGTCAGCAAATTCTCTTTCGGATGAACTAATTCGTAACGAACTGATTTCAAAATCTATTCAGTTTCAAGAACCGGAAAAAATACAGGGAAAATTATTTCATCACCGACGTAATTTAGAGGATGGACAGTTACTGTTTTTGGTAAATACAGCTGATGATGAATGGTCTTCAGGGACATTTATAATCAAAGGGAAATCTGTTAAGGAAATGGATTTAATTAATGGGAAAATAAATCCATATCACAGTAGTACAAATGGAAACTCATTAGAGATTGCTTTTGATTTACCTCCATCCGGAAGTTTATTGTTTTTAATTAGCAATGTGCCAACAAAAGAAAAAGATGTTAATGTAACCGTAAAAGCAAAAATTGTTAAGCCTTTGAATGATTTGTATATCAAGATGACGAATCTAAATGTTTTAACCCTCGATTATTGTGATGTTGATATAAATGGCGACCTTGAAAAGGATATTTACTATTTTAAAGCAGCCGATAAAATTTATAAACACTACGGTTTCGATGGTAATCCATGGAGCAGTGCGGTACAATATAAATCTTCAATAGTTGACCGAAATAAATTTAAAGATAATACCGGATTTAAGGTAAGTTATCCATTTTTGGTTGATAAAGAATTGGACGTTTCATCTCTTCAAGTTGTAATAGAGCACCCGGAGCTTTGGCAGTTATCTGTAAATGGTAAAATTGTGACAAAGATTCCTTCAAAATATTGGCTCGATCGAAAATTTGGCGTTTATAATATTGGGACAGAGGTAATTTCGGGGAAAAACGATATTACCTTAACAGCTTCCTCAATGACTGTCTATTCTGAGCTTGAACCTGTATATATTCTAGGCGATTTCAGTTTGGAATCTCAGGATAAAGGATGGAAACTTGTTCCTTCAAAACCTCTTAAATTAGGAAGTTGGAAAGAGCAGGGTTACCCATTTTATTCTGAAGCAGTTTCTTATAAAAAGATGTATAATATTGGAACTATGGGTATTGATAAAAGGTATGTCGTAAAACTTGCCGATTGGCGTGGAAGTGTTGCCGAAGTTAAGATAAACAGTAAACTTACAGGCATTATTGCATGGCCACCTTATGAACTGGATATCACAGATAATGTAGCAGAAGGTGATAATGAGATTTCTGTTGAAGTTATCGGTACATTGAAAAACTTATTGGGACCACACCATATCGGAACGGTTCGAGGTACTGCATGGCCGGCATCCTTTGCATCAGCAAATAAAAACCAACCAGCCGGAGATGAATACGATTTTATTGATTATGGATTATTCCAGGACTTTATCTTGATTGAATCTGATGGCCCTGCCCAAAAAGTATATTGGAAGGTTAAAAAAGTAGCAAGGCCGGAATTTAACACTCTTGATTCTATAAGTAATACCCCTATTTCAGTTTCTCTCTCTACCAAAACCGATGGGGCAGAAATACGCTACACTCTTGATGGAAGTATGCCCAACAGAAACTCACAGCTATACATCGACCCCTTGTTATTGAAAAAGAGTACGCATATTACAGTCCGTTCTTTTAAAAATGAATTTGTTTCCAGCCCAATAAATCAACGTAAATTCTATATCCTAAAGAAGAAAGTTGAAAATAAAGGAAATCACACATATAAAAATGGGATGGAATATTATTATTACGAAGGAATGTGGAGTAAAATACCTGAATTCGAATTTTTAACAGAAATTAGAAAAGGCCATACCTATGATTTTAATCTAGACCATATGGAAAGAAGATTTGCAAATTTTGCAGTTGAATTTACTGGATATTTAAAAATTGAACAAGAAGGTAAGTACACTTTTTATGTAAGTTCAAATGATGGTAGCAAATTATTTATCAACGATATTCCGGTAGTGGATAATGACGGTACGCATGGGGATATTGAACGAACAGGCAGAATAGAACTAAGCCCGGGATTACATCCATTTAAATTACATTATTTTGATGGTGGCGGTAGTCAGTCATTAAGAGTTTCTTATAAAGGCCCCGGCTTTGAAAGGCAGTCGATTCCTGTCGA
>JAOZNO010000249.1:4225-6012 GCA_029933755.1 Bacteroidales bacterium
ATGCTCGATTCTGCAAATCAAGGGCCGGTTTACGATTTATTCGTAGATTCAAAAGGTATTGTTTGGATTGCTGCATGGAACGGTTTGTTTAAAGCAGACAATTACAAAACTACAAAAATAGACATTACCGATATGCCTGTTGCTGCAATAAGTGAAAATGCCGGTAAACTTACAATAATTGGCATAAAAAGTATCTGGAAAAAAGAAAGTGAGTCATGGACAAAAGAGGAGTTGCCCTATTCAAGGGTTGTACGAAGGTTAATTCCCGACACTAATGATGGTTATTATCTTGCAACCGGAAAAGGACTGTATCATATTACACAGTCAAAAGCAAAACTATTCCAAAATGAGGAAGAATTGTTAAGTGATAATCTTTTCGGTTTGGCTTATTCAAAAAATAATGAACTTTGGATTGGCGGACTTGGTGGTGTAACTGTATATAAAGATGATGAACGCATAAAAAGTTATACGCCGAGAGAAGGTTTGCCAAATTCATGGGTACGATGTATTAAAAAAGCATCAGATGGCTCAATGTGGGTTGGAACAGATCTTGGAGTTGCCAGATTCAATGGTAGTACTTGGTCTATTAGGCATAGTCGCCGCTGGCTGTTGAGCGACAAGGTGCGTGATATTGCTTTTGATGAAAACGGTACAGCGTGGATTGCTACGGCCAATGGGGTTAGTGCCATAAAAAGACGTGAGATGACACTTGCACAAAAGGCTGATTATTACTATGATATCTTGCAAAAAAGACATGTACGTAAGCCCTATTTTGTTGGAAGATGCAGGTTTCGTATCCCGGGTGATATAACCACATGGGAACCTAGCGATGATGACAATGACGGACAATATACCAGTATGTATATGGTAATGGAATCATACCGTTATGCAGTAACAAAAAGCACTGAAGCAAAAGAAAACGCAACGAAAGCATTTGAAGCACTTAAATTTCTACAAAGGGTAACCGAAACTGAAAGTTTTGTAGCCAGAACCGTTGTTCCTTCAAGTTGGGCCAGAATGGCCGATGCAAATAGAACATATTCTGAGCGTGAATGGGCAGAGAAAACGATAAAGGAAGCACGTGAGAAAAGAATTGAAGATCAATGGATTTTATCCAAGGATAAAAAATGGTATTGGAAGCGCGGGACTAGTAGCGATGAGATTACCGGTCACATGTACGGTTATTTGTTTTATTATGAATTGGTAGCAGATAAAAAAGAAAAAAAACGGGTAAGGGAACATATATTACTTATTGTCGATCATATCATCAATAATAATTATTTATTAATTGATATTGACGGGACACCTACCAAATGGGGTATTTGGTCGCCCGAATATTTAATGGACAATCCTGATTGGATTAGTGAAAGGAACACTAATTCTGTGGAAATTTTATCTTATTTAAAGCTGGCCTATCATGTAAGTGGTAATAAGCGTTACCAAAAAGAGTATGATAAATTATTGAACAAATATCATTATAAAGATAATATTGTACATGCAAAAACCACTTTACCGGGTTGGCGAACATATATTGACGACGAACTTCTTGCACTTAGTTATCCTGCCCTGTTGCTTTATGAAGATAATACTGAATTGAAAGACCTTTACCTGAAGAGCTTTGACAATTGGTACGATGCCCTTAAAGATGATGATAATCCGTATTTTTATTTTTTGTATAACGCTTTTGCAGGAAATAAACTGAATTTGCAGAAATCAATAAAATTACTCCAGGATAATCCACTGGACTTAATCCATTGGAGGGTAGATAACAGCAAACGTGAAGATTT
>JAOZNO010000250.1 GCA_029933755.1 Bacteroidales bacterium
TCCAACTAAGAAAAAACGCATAGCCTGCCCCGCCTTAGCGGGGAATTATTCAGGCAATGTCTTAAGAGTTTTACTAAAATTTTGTGATGAAAATTTCAACGCGGCGATTAGCACTTTCTTCTTTTTCATTCTCAGCATAAGGAAAGACCATTTTATTGCTGCCAAAGCCTTTTATTCCAAGCCTGTTTGCATCAAGCCCTTTGTTAACTAGCCATGCTTGTACTTTTTTAGCCCGATCTTCTGATAAAATTTTATCTACATCGTTACTTGGATAAAAACCATTGGAATGTCCTTCAAGGATAATTTCCATTTGTTTATTCTGCTCCATTAAACGATAAATACTTTCAAGTTCTACGAATGAACCTGAACTTATATTTGTCGAATTAGGATCGAAAAATATTTTAGGAAGAAAATTGTTATTACCTTTTTTTAATTTATGAAGTTTAAAATTAAATGTGCCTGAGCGTAAGCTGCTAATATTTCTTGAAGCAATTAAGGTGTCTGCAATATAGTATTTATCATTATAAGCCCATAGTAAATACTGGGGGTATCTGTGCGCTTCAGTACTTACACTCACTTTTAGTTCGTAATTACCATGTTTGTTTGATGTTACTGAAGACGTTGTTTCGTTTGTTCTTAGATTTGTCCAAAATACTTCTGCCTTAAGCATTTCACTATTTGAAAAATTAGAAAGCTTACCTTTAACAATAAAGTTTTCCAAATATTTGAAAACCAAAGTGTGCCCTTTTCCTTTATACATATTGTTCAGAACAAGTATATATTGCTCAGCTTTTTTTACATCAATACCCTTACTGTAGCATTCAGGTTTTCCCGTAATTGATAAACCTGTTTTGCCAAGTAGTGCTAAATCTGTTCGAGCAAAATTTGATCTGATTACCTCAATTGTACCATTTTTAATTTCCTGACAATAATTTTTATTACTTATTTTATATAATAAGAAATCATAATTGTCATTAGGATCAATAGGGATAATGTCGAATAATAACACACCGTCCTTAACAATATTAAATTTATACCAAACCGGGTATTGTGATCGCTCAAAAGGGTTATTTTTTGATTTTATTTTAAGTTCTTTTGGCGCATTGGTTGGGCCAAATTTTGAGATTGTAGAAATCTCAATCGCATTGTTACAATCTGTAGCATTCTTAATATTCTTAAGTTCCTGACTATAAATACTAATTCCTGAAAATGTTGCCAAAATGATAATTAAAATAGATTTCTTCATTATCTTTATTTTTTATTTAATATGATATAAAATTATAAAATATTTAGCTTGTTTGGTAGCAATTTTAAAAATAATTGATACTCATTGAGGGATTTTTACCTGAAAATCAATCATAATATCAAACGTGAAGGAGATAAATACTTAAAGGTGGCCTAATTAAATTTATTTAGATGGATGAAAAGTTAATTATTATTGGTGGTGGAGTAGGACCAATGGCAGGAGTTGAGCTCCACAAAAAAATTATTGAAAATACAAAAATTAGTGGAAAAGATCAGGATCACTTACAAGTGTGGCATTTGTCTCGATCTTATGATGTGCCAGATCGAACGGAGTTTCTTAGCGGGAAAATAAAAACAAATCCGGCAAAGGGAATGGCTCGAACATTTTTGCTTGCTGCCCAATCTTTAAAAATTGAAAAGCGTAAAGCTGTGGGTGGTGTAACATGTAACACGTTTCATTCAGCACGGATATTTAATCCATTTTTAGATATAATAAGTGAAGCTAATACAGGAATTAAAATCTTAAATATGATTGGAGAGACTGGAAAATTTATTAAATCAAATTTTTCCGGTTTAAAGAAAATAGGATTGATGTCAACCACAGGCACACGTGAAACAAATGTTTATCAGCAAGTTTTGGAAGCTTTTGGTTTTGAGATTATTCAGGTTCCGGAAAATGAGCAAGATGCTTTACATAATGCTATTTATAATCTTGAATGGGGGATAAAAGCTGTTAGTCCGGTTACAAAAAAGGCAAGAGAGCGATTCCTGAATTATACTAATGAACTTGGAAAGAAGGGTGTAGAGGCTATTATTCTTGGTTGTACAGAAATACCCCTGGCACTACCCGAAAAAGAGATAAATGGAATTGTACTGATTGACCCGGTTTATATATTGGCCAGGGAATTAATCAGGAATGCGAATCCTGATAAATTGAAACCCTTATAGCCTAATTTATTTTTACATTGGATCAACATCAAACACTATTTGAACATTTTTAAATTGTTGGTTTTCAACTAAACGTTTGCTTAAATAATGGCTGTTCTTTTTTAAGGAATTTATATTTAAGCTTTTGTCTAATTTTATAATGATACTTTTCATGTATAAATCGTGCGTTCTGTTAATTATTGGATACTCCGGCCCTAAAATATTGTTGTTAAATAATTTTTTTAGCCATTGGGCATAAATTGCAGCAGCATTATCAAGTACTTGCTTGTTTTTATGCCGTAGCGTAATATATATAAGTCTGTAAAAAGGAGGGTACTTAAATAGTTTTCTTTCAGCTAATTGTTCTGTGAACATATTCTTGTAATTATTATTGATAACATCCCTTATGATTACATTTTTGGCACTTGATGTTTGAATAATTACTTTACCTCTTTTATTTTTTCTACCTGCCCTACCTGATACCTGAGCCATTAACTGATAGCTTCTTTCATAAGCCCTAAAATCAGGGAAATTTAACATCTGATCAGCATCTAATATGCCAACCAGGCTTACATTGTCAAAATCAAGCCCTTTCGTAACCATTTGTGTACCAATGAGTATGTCTATATTTCCTGCTTCAAATTCATGAATAATCTGCTCATGTGCTTTTTTCCCCCGGGTAGTATCTAAATCCATACGCTTTATTACCGCATGTGGGAAAAAAATTGCAAGTTCATCCTCTACTTTTTCAGTTCCAAAGCCACGGGTTTGTATAGATGTACTTGCACATTCTTCGCATTTTCCTTTGTTTGTATATGCATATCCACAATAATGACAAACTAGTTGGTTGGTGTGCTTGTGATACGTAAGGCTTACATCGCAATGCTTACATTTTGGAATTGCATTGCACGAAGTGCATTCAAGGTAAGGGGCATAGCCTCTACGATTTTGAAATAAAATAAGTTGACTGTTATTTTTAAGCGTGTGCTCAATATTTTCAAGTAACAAAGGTGTAAAATGCGACTTCATTTGTTTTTTGCGCCTAGCTTCCTTTATATCAGCAATAAAAATTTCAGGTAATTCAATATCCTGATATCTTGTATTTAGCTCAACAAGCCCATATTTTCCGGTTTTTGCATTAAAATAACTTTCAATTGAAGGTGTTGCTGTTCCTAATAAGGTTTTAGCACCATGAATTTGTGCCAAAACCAATGCTGCATCCCTGGCTTGATATCTGGGAGCAGGATTATATTGTTTAAAGGAGTTTTCGTGTTCTTCATCAATTATAATTAAACCAAGATTAGCGTATGGTAGAAATACAGATGAGCGTACACCTAGAATAATTTTATATTGCGGCTGATTTTGTAGATTAGAACTGTTTTGAATATTTTGCCAAATTTCAACCCGTTCAGCATCGTTAAATTTAGAATGATAAACTCCGACTTGGTTCCCAAAGTGTTTTTTTAAACGATAAATAAGCTGTGTACTCAATGCAATTTCGGGTAATAAATATAGTACCTGTTGTCCTTTTTTTATAATTTCATTTATTAAATGAATGTAAATTTCTGTTTTGCCACTGGATGTTACACCATGCAATAAGACTATTTCTTTAGCTTTAAACTGTTCTTTTACGCTTTTATAGGCTTCGGTTTGTGCTTTGTTTAATTCTTTTGGTTCAATAATTTTTTCGTTATCAATATTTAAACGAGAAATTTCTTTTTGATTAGTTTGTAATATTCCTTTCTTTTCTAATTCTTTTATAATTGAGCTGTTACTACTTGTTAGGTGTAGCAACTCTTTTTTACTGATTTCTTGTACCTGATCTTTTTCACCAAATTTAATTTGTTCTAAAAACGATAATAGAAGCTTTTTTTGCATTGTTGCCCTGTTTAGGCTTTCTAAAACAGTATTTAGATCATCATCAGTTTGTAAATTTTTAGCAAGGCTTAGGTAGCTTTCTTTTTTTGCTGTGTAGTTTTTATTTAATGATTCTTCAATTTCAATAGCACCTTTATCATATAATAATTTTATGTGGTTTAAACTGCTTTTTAAAGAAAGGAGTTCGTTTACTTCGCTAATTTTTAGCGTTTTGTTTTCTTGAAGAGCATTTAAAAGTGTATTTTCTTTTTCAGAAAAATTTAAGCTTTTCAGGTTTTCGTCATGCTCAAAAAATGCAGTATTATATTTTATTGAAGTATGACTTTCAAGTTTTAAACCTGCTGGCAATGCTGCTCGATATACCTCACCTAAAGTGCATAAATAGTAATTGGCAATCCATTCCCAGAACTTAAATTGAAACTTATTAATGATTGCTTCATTATCAAGGATTGATAAGATATCCTTTGTTTTATAATCTGTTGGTTTATTGTAATGTGTGCGGTATATTATTGCTGAGTAAACTTTTTTTCTTCCAAATTGCACTACAGCTCTTTTACCAGAAACACAAAGTTCTGCCATATCATCCGGAACATGATAGGTAAAAAACTGGTTTAATGGAACCGGTAAAATAAGATCTGCAAACAAATTGGTTTTGGGCATAAGTAAATAAAAAAACGTTCGTAAATACTGTTTTGTAAAGATAAAAAAAAGGATTCAAAATAAGTATTTGAATCCCTTAAACAAAATTGAGTGACTCAATATTATATCGTTAAAATATCTGCAACTTTAAGTAATTCCTCATTAATATTTCTGTGTCCTTTAATCGTTTTATTAAATGAAACATGTACTACTTCGTGATTCTTATAACCTACCATTATACTCCGCTGATTATCAATAAGTGCTTCAACGGCAGCAACACCTAATCTACTTGCAAGGAAACGGTCAAAGGCTGTTGGTGACCCACCTCTTTGCATATGCCCCAAAACATTTACACGGATTCCGAAATCTTTAAACTCACTTTTTACCTGATTTGCTATTTCCTGGGCTCCTCCAATATTATTACCTTCAGCAACTAAGATAATATTTGACATTTTTTTCATTTTCTTTGCTTTAATAAGAAACTCTCTTAATGTTTCCGCCTGTCCCTCAATTTCAGGAATTAATACTGCCTCTGCACCTGTAGCAATACCTGCTTGAAGGGCAATAAAGCCAGCATCACGTCCCATTACTTCAATAAAAAAGGTTCGGTCATGTGAACTAGCTGTATCCTTAATTTTATCAATCGTTTCAACAACTGTATTTAAGGCAGTATCAAAGCCTATTGTGAAATCGGTACCATACATATCATTATCAATAGTTCCCGGAATACCAACAAAGGGAATGTCATGTTCCTGTGAGAAAATTCCAGCCCCACGGAATGTACCATCACCACCAATTACAACAACGGCATCAATATTAAACTCTTTAAGGTTTTTGTAAGCCTTTGCTCTACCTTCTTCTGTTTTAAATTCCAGACTACGGGCAGTTCGCAATATTGTACCACCTCTATGAATAATATTACGCATATCTTTTGACATAAGAGTGAATAATTCTCCCTTAATCATTCCCTCATAACCGTGTTCTATACCAACAACCTCAAGCTTGTGATATATTGCTGCTCGTACAACTGCTCTTACTGCTGCATTCATTCCGGGAGCATCTCCACCAGATGTTAAAACAGCTATTTTTTTTATTTTTGCCATATAATTATTTATTACTGCTATGATAAGTATTTCTAGCCTGATTAATTCATAAATTTATTAGGTGCTTTACTAATTATCTGCCAATCTGCTACTTAAACCCAAATGACAAAAATATTTAAAAATGTTAAATTTACCAAAGGTGCATTTTTTCTTTGTCGGACTTTTTCCCGAAAAAAGTTCGGGACAGGCAGTTACAAACCTCTTGCAGTATAA
>JAOZNO010000251.1 GCA_029933755.1 Bacteroidales bacterium
CATTACACTGCCCACAAAATAGATAGTCATATCCTTATCAAAACCCAGTTCTTTTAGAATTTTTCCAGAAGTAACAAAAGCTGCCGGGCCACCCTCCTGGTCAACTGTACCCCGACCGTGAACAAAACCGTCTTTGATTTCGCCACCTAATGGGTCAAAATCCCAGTTTTCCATATTTCCCAAGTCAACTGTGTCCATATGTCCATCAATTGCCAGAATTTTCTTTCCATTTCCGATACGGCCAATCACATTTCCTAAACCATCAAAACGAACTTCGTCAAAACCAGCTTCTTCCATCTGTTTTTTTAATTCATACTGAACATCCTTTTCCTGCATGCTCAATGATTTAATTTTTATCAGTTTTGAAAGATTTTCAGCTGTATAATCTCTGTATTTTTCAGCTAACACATTAATTTTTTCGTATATATTATCCATAGATTAAATTTTAGCTTCTAAAGTTAGTTTGTTTATAGGTTTTAACAAAATATTTGGCTGTTTTAAAATTGCATTTTGTTTACAGCTTTCGTAACTTTGAGATTTAAAATTACCGTTTAAAGCATGTATGAATTCCTAAGATTGGTAACTTTATAATCTAATCAATATGAAAACTACTATCATCATATTTATATTCTTGATTTCTTCAATTCAGCTTGAAGGACAAAATAAGAGAGCACGTGATTTAGGAATCCCTTTAGCAGGAATTACTGGAAAATTAAATGCTATAACTGATGTAGTAGGTGTAGAAGTTGGAAATACAACTTTAATTTCAGGTAATGGAAAACTAATTGTAGGAGAAGGTCCTATTCGAACGGGTATCACAGCAATTTTACCAAGAGGGAAAAAACATGATCCCGTATTTGCAGCTTGGTATAGTTTAAATGGTAATGGAGAAATGACAGGTACCACATGGATCGAAGAGTCTGGTTTTTTGGAAGGCCCAATACTGATAACAAATACTCATAGTGTTGGTGTTGTAAGAGATGCCGTAATTGAATGGCAGTACAAAAATAAATATTTTAATCCTTTGGTTAACGAACCTGATATTTTCTGGGCACTTCCTGTAGTAGCAGAAACATACGATGGCGATTTAAATGATATTAATGGATTCCATATAAAAAAAGAAGATGCATTTAGTGCTTTAAATAATTCCAAAGCAGGTAAGGTTAGCGAAGGAAATGTTGGGGGTGGTACAGGAATGATATGTCACTTATTTAAAGGAGGGATTGGTACTTCTTCGCGCAGAATAAAAATTGGTGATACTACATATACGCTTGGTGTTTTGGTACAAGCAAATTATGGAGACCGAAGATCATTAACCATTGTGGGCGTACCAGTAGGCAAGGAAATTTCCGATTTAATGCCTGTATGGAATCCTTTACGGGAAAGAGAGGATAGAGGTTCAATAATTGTTATAGTCGCAACGGATGCTCCACTGCTTCCACATCAATTAAAAAGACTTGCCCGTAGAGTGCCGATTGGAATAGGTAAATTAGGTGGTTATGCAAGCAATGGATCAGGTGATATATTTATAGCTTTTTCAACAGCCAACCCAGGGGCGGCAAACAGAGAACTTAGCCAAACAATTACAATGATTCCGAACGATCAAATGTCTCAACTATTTGAAGCCACCGTACAAGCCACCGAAGAGTCAATAATAAATGCACTGATTGCAGCTGAAACTATGGTTGGTGTAAACGGTACAATAATTTACGAACTTCCTGAAACCAGATTAATTGAAATTTTGAAAAAATACAACAGAATCTTAAAATAACAGCACCATACAGCTCGCAGATAAAACAGATATTTATTATTTTTGCAAATAAAATTAACAAGTTAGCGATGGCAAAAGACTGGAAAGATCGATTAGGAACGGTATATTCAACAAATCCGGATTATGAATATGAAAATGAACAGGAGGAAGAACGGGAAACTTTAGAGGCCAATCAACAAAATTTGAGAGTGAGCCTTGACAAAAAAGGACGTAAAGGAAAGGCCGTAACACTAATTACAGGGTTTATTGGTACAGAAAACGATTTAAAAGAACTAGGGAAATTACTAAAAACCAAATGTGGTGTTGGTGGCTCAGCTAAGGATGAAGAAATTCTGATACAGGGTGATTTCAGAGATAAAATAATAGATTTACTAAGCAAAGCTGGTTATAAAGTAAAAAAATCCGGTGGGTGATGGAATAATAGAACGCCGATGACTCTAATGCAAAGCAAGCAAAGAATAATAGAACGCTGATTACGCTGATGCAATGCAGCGCTGATTATTATAAAAAGCAATAAAAGGTTTGTCGTTTAGTTTTTAGTACGTACTAAGGTTTGTTTCTGAACAATTTAAGCAAAGTCAATATAATCTGCGATACGAAGTATCCGTTTTATCTGCATTTCAATACGTTCCAATATTAAGTCTTAAGGACGATAAGCTGCTGAATTTAGAAGCCCCTGGTAATCGTTGTTTTCCATAAGTTGTTTCAAGCTAACATCGGGATGTTCTTTCATATATTTATGTATGATTTTCCATCCTAAAAATGCTCCGGCTCTGGGTGCCGAGTTATTCTGAAAAACGGATGTAAATGGTGCATCGCCAATAAATTTTCGAATAATTAACTGGTCATCTGAAAAAAGTAGCTCATGATCAACAATATATGCCCACATTTTGTTTTCGTTGTAATTTGCCCACTCCATCTTGCTCTTTGTATAAGCATGTTTTAAGGTGTCATGGGTGTCGGGTAACATCGCATCTAAAAAATACTGAATCTTACCTTCATGAACCATTTGATTTAATAAATTATCAACGGAGTCTTTATAGGGGAATTCCATAATTGCCCATGCACGCATACAATCAACAGGAATCATCTCTTTAGTCATTCGTTTTATTTTATAATTATCCCAGGCTAATTGCTTGTAGAAAAAACAATCTGCACCAAGATATTTATCCAGACCGATACCTATAATGTTCTCATCTGTTACAACTGACTGATTAAAAGCTGAAAGGAATGTGTAAATTGAAGGTGTACTTTTTGATGGAAAATAATATTTAAACCGCTTAAAGGCATTTGATAATTTAACTTGTTCATTATTAAAATTATGAAATACAGAATCAGTTTTTTGAGACAAGCCATTAGCTACACAATACTCATTAAATTCTAAAATTAGTTTTTTGTAATCAGGACTTTCAGAACTTCCTATTGCAATTACACCTTGGTTATACAATTCAAAGAATTTTCCATATTTTTGGTTTAAAGTGCTAATATTTGGTGTGTCCGGATAGTTTGCCAATAAATCCTGATCTAATCTTTTTATGTCAAGTTCAAGTTCAATATTACTAATATCAACATCAAATTTGTTTTCGCCACAAGAAATTAAAAGGAAAGAGACTAATGTAATTATTATAAATATGCTTGTTGATTTTGCTTTATTCATTTAAGATTTATTTTAATAGAAAAATGGGAACTCCTCAGTTTAAGAGAATAGTTTCACGCAAAGAACGCTAAAAAATATCAATGCGCAAAGAACGCTAAAAAGTGAATGCAAAGCATTCATAAACTTTGCGTCTTTTTAGCAATATTGTGAATGTATACATAATAAACCTTGTGTTCTTTGCGTGAAGATAAGTTAACTGTGTAGTTGTAAAAAAAAAGAAAAAAAAGCTGCAAAGCAACTGGTGAATTAAATTACGTAGACCTTAAATTACAATGATTATGGTAATTAGAAAAATTGCTATCACCTCTTTGGCAAATTCTTATAGTTTTCTTAAATTTACATTCGTATAGTTATTTTAAACCAAAGCCTTAATCTTTGAATTTTTAGAAGCTACCTTATAAGATTCCATCTTTGATGGTTAATTTGGTTGTTCAAAAAAAGTTATAATATTCTCTTCAAGATTAAGCCTAAAAACGATTGTTTGTTTTGATTCTTCTTTATACAACAAAAGACCATCATGAGACAAATACTCATATTTGTTTGATTTCACATGCCAGCTATTACTCTTTTTCCGTTTAATATCGTTACCCAAATACCAGGCTCCACCTTTTCGCCCCTTTTGTATTGGCTTTATTTTAATAGCTTCATTAAAATCAAACAATATTGGCTTTTGTGCATTATCCAGAAAAATAAGCAGTTTTTTATTTTCATCAAGGTTATTCTTTAAAACACAAGCAAAGTCTTCAATATCATTATTGTTAAAGTCAGCTTTGGCAATGTAATTATATTCAAACTCACTTTTATCCATAGCCGAAAGTTTCCATTCACTATTTACCTGGTTAAAAAGCCTTTTGCTGACAAAATAAGTTCTCAATTTCTTTTTGTAAAAAACGGGCGTAAGCATCTGTGCTTTATCATTTTCAAACATTGAGTTTATTTGTTCATATATCTTTTTTCTTTCCAGGTTATTCAAGGGGATAAATCCAGAATTCCCTCTCATACTCACCACTTTGTGCCACATGTCACCATCTTTATCCATAAACACACTTGTACTGATAACTTTAACCTGTTCGCCAAATTTTAGTTTTTCAATGGACTTTGAGGTTTTATTAGCTTCGTTGAATAAAGATTGTTCATTAGCAATAATTTGCCGCATATCTGTTTTTAGCGAAAAATAAATACCTACTGAAATAGCAGCAACAAATAAGGTTGTGATAACAAGTAATAACAAGTTTCGCCAAAAATTACGATTTAGTACAGGTGGCTTACTTTCTTCATCATTTGCCAAATCAATAATTTTTGTCCGCATGGCAATTGGTATATGTATTTTACTGCTTTTGGTAATACCCAGCAATGCTGTACTAAACTCCTGACAAGATTGATATCTATCCAGTGGCCTTTTGGCTGTAGCTTTTTGGATTACTCTTTTCATATCTTCTGAAACTCCAACATAAAAATCTGTTGGGTCAGGAAAAGCTTCGTTTAATATTGAATTATAAAGATCGTATTCACTACTATTTTCATCATAAGGTGGTTGTCCGGTAACCATTTGAAAAAGGCTTACCCCAAGTGAATAAATATCACTACGCCTATCCAAAACTTGACCCTTAACTTGTTGTGGACTCATGTAAAAGGTAGTTCCTACTTTTAAGCCTATTTTTGTAATAGTTTTGCTTTTTCCATCAATTGACTTTGCAATACCAAAATCAAGAACCTTAACATTACTTTCAGGTGTAATAATAAAATTGGATGGTTTTATATCTCTGTGAATAATGTTTTTTGCATGGGCATGACTAACTGCATCCAGTATTTTTAAAAATAAATTGATTGTTCTTCTTTGCGGAATAGGTCCGGTAGTTGTTTCAATATATTCGGCTAAATTTTCTCCCTCAACATATTCCATTATTATAAAATACCCTTCATCCGTTTCAATATAATCGTAAAGAGAAACGATATTTGGGTGTTGAAGTTGGCTAAGAATTAATGCCTCATTTCTAAAGCGTTCAATTATTTCGGGCTTTGATTTTAATAGTGGGTTCAGAATTTTGATAGCAGCTTTTCTGGGTAAAAATTTATGCAAACCAAGGTATATGCTTCCCATACCTCCTTCGTCAATAAGCTCGTCAATCTCATAATTTGCAATAATGCTACCAATCATTTTTTTCTATAATTTTTTTTCTGGTTTACTTAATAAAATTTCTTGTGTACGAAGTATCAATATTGATTTTTCACCAATCTTCAGTGCTAATTCTTCTAATAATCTTGTTAATATTATTACCGTTATTAAACTTTCTCTATAACTAAATTTTAGTTCACTTAAAATAACCCCTTTATTAATGGTTTCTACTTTTGTGATAATCTTATTTTGTCTCTTTTTATTATACTTTCCGTGAAAACTCTTAACCGAAATTTCAGTTTCTTTAAACAGCATATTTACTTCATTCCCAATAGAAATATACTCATCAGTTGATTCTGAATTAATAATTAGTGAACTAAATTCATCATCACCAATGCAGATATCAACTAAAGTAATACCTTCTGATGACTGAATATTGTATATCTCGCCTTTTA
>JAOZNO010000252.1 GCA_029933755.1 Bacteroidales bacterium
CCAAGATGTGAAAAATTAAAAGATGAATTTATTCTATTTGCCCAATACTTAGGATTATTATTAATTAAATTTATGGCTTGAGTTTTTTTATTTTCTGTCCAAACAGGTATAATTGCATTAGTTAAATATTTAATACCATTGTCCAAAACTTTATTCATATTACCATTCAATTACCCATTTATATATTTTACAACTATTGGCATTAAACGATTGTTTTCCATTTGCTTCGAAACAGCTAGTTCATTAAAAACATATTCATTTTTATTTTTAATGAAATAAAACAGAATCAAATTTTCGTTAATATGATTTTCTTTCCATTTCTTAACATACAGATCTTTTAAAACATTGGAATCTTTTAATTTAAGTTCGCTAATAATTAAAGGGTCAAATAATACTACTTGAAATTTAATAGAATGGTTAAAAAAGTTGTCTGAAGGCTCAAGTTTGTTTAATGCAATTTCAAAATCAGATAATTTAGATGCAACACTTAATTTAATTTTTGGATTGTAAAGTATTTCATCTTTATAGTTATTAGACTGGACTGCAATGCTTTGTGAGAATATTTCTGCAGTAGCAATAATATTGAATATTAAAAGCAATAATGTTTTTTTCATATTTTACAATTAAACAGGTTGGTTATTAATTTGTATCATAATCATTAATATATTTAATAATGTATTTTTCGAGGTCTTCTTCATATTCATCCATATTGAATTCTAATTTCCTTTTATGTTTTGATATTAATTGTTCCTGAATAGTATTAATAAAGGTATCCCATTTTGAGTTTTCATTTTGTGTTTCACCTGATTTTTCTTCCTTATTTTTATCTGACATAATATCATTATATACCTTTTGTTTTTCAATTAATTGAATTATTTCCTTATCTATTTCAATCATATTTAATAGAATTCTTGATAAATAATCTAACTCATCTGTGTTTATTGTATTCTCTTCAAATAAACTGCTCATACCTTCTGAAATGTATTCATCTTTCATACCCTTTATCATAAAAGCATCATATCCTTTACTTTCAATGATTGAATCTACTTTTCCCTGACCTTCATTAAACTCTTTACGAAGTTTGGTTAATCTTTTTCCGGTACCTTCTTTTAATACATCAAATTTGTTTTCAATTAGTTTTTTATGTTCAATACTTATTATGTTTATTCTGAAACTTAATTCTTTAGAGAGAATACTTTTTTTAACTTCAATATTTATTTCATCTGCATCATATTTACTTAAAATGAGATTAAAGAATATCCCTGATGATTCTGTAATTACTTTATTATCATCATTTATTTTCAATTTCCAATTCCCTTCCGCTTCTTCAAAGTTTTCATTATTATAAGTCAATTTGAATGGATTATCAGACTTCAATAAGTTTAATTCATTTTCATCAAGGATGATACGGGATTCTTCATTATCTCCATATGTTGAAGCATTACTAATTATAACTTTATAATCCCGTTTCATTTCCTCCGAATACAATTCCTCACTCCAACCAAAAGCAATTGCCCGTGGGCTAATAATTTCATCCCATTGGAATTTACGTAGTATAGTTGCAGTTTCTGGAGTTGTTGTGTAATCCAGCAGGTTTTGGGTGCTGCGCTTTTCAGTTTTTTTGTCGTCAAAATTGTGTTTTAGTTTAAAAGCACCGTGTGCTAACTCATGTGCAATGGTACGGAAAATCTTTGTTTCGGTAGGCTTATCACCAGTGAAAAGGAAACCAAAATGACTGTTAAAGGGCATTAATCCATTTAGGCTTTCGTTTTCGGCCTTGTCCATTACAAAAAGGTAGTAGTTTTCTTTGCTATAATCGCCACGGTCTTTCATTGCCTCAATAATGCTTTTCATTTCTTTATTGAAAGAACTTAAGAAACTACGTGAGGTATTTAGACCGTTTTCTTCAGTTTCGTCATACTCTACTACAAGTTGATCTGCCACTTGCGCTTCCCAACTGGTTATTGCCGGGGCGTAAACCTTGTTTAAATAAGTTTTAAGTGCAAATTCGGTATAACTAAACTCTCCATCAACTGGTACAATTAGCAAATTGAAGTTTTGCCTTTCGTAACTTATTAAATTTAAATAGCCAATGGGTATTTCCTTTTCTTCATCATTAATATAATATGCTGTAATTTGTTCTTTATTTTTATGTCCTTGTCCGTTTAAATTTAATAAACGAATGGTGTCGTTATCTGCACTCATTGTAAAGTTCAAGGGTTGATTGTTCATTACCACTTTTAGGCGGGTGTTTATGGAATCGGCTACTTTTGTTTTTATATGCATATTTACTTGTACCGGTTTTCCATTCGCCTCGGCAGATTGCCAGGGTACAATATATTCCTGATCGAGCACCTTTTCCTTTTTATATTCGCTTAAATATTGTGGTATTTCAGGTGGATATTCATCAAAACCAAAATTTATACCTGTTGGATTCTCATATTCTTTAAACTTTACATAATTAAGGGCATAAAGAGTTGAATCACTCACAACTTCCGTCACATTACCATCCTCCGGACTATCCAAATCCATCTCATTATCATCTATTATAATGGTGTCGCCGTTTATAATAATTATTGGAGGTATTAATCCTAAATCAGTAATAATGGTGTCGCCACCTGCTGTAATTATTGTTGTGTCACCAGTTATAATAAAATCTTCACCGCCAAGTGTAACAATAATAGAATCACCCGGGTTAAAAACAAAAATACTGTCTTCAGGGTTCGTGACTTCCTCGTTGCCACCACCCACACCCAGGCTATCCAGCAGGGCATCTACATTAAGTAGTTTTAATTCACCTTTTATTGCGTTAATTTCGCCGGCAGTTACTTGCATGCTTTGGTTAATGCTTATGTTTTCAAACTCAGATTGTACCCAAAAGCTAAAAGTTGTTACATGTACTACGCATTTTCCTGTAAAAGTACCACCACTGCCTTCGGTTTTAATTATGGTGGCTTCAAAACCTCCCACATTTATTTTATCGCCAATTTTTAGGTTTTGTAGTGGTTCGCTGTCGTCAATATCGGGTACACTTACATCTTTTCCGCATTCTATTTCGTTTTCTTTCTTTTTTGGGGTGGTAAATTCTTTTGTTTCGGAATATTCGCTTTCTATTGCACCACAGATAGCCATTAGCTTGTAGCGGTATGTTCGGGTTTTAAATCTTTTATGGTGCTGTAAGGCAATATACCATCGTTATGATACCAGTTTGACCAGGTGCCATCCGCATTTTGTTCGCCGTAACTTAGGCGGTATTCGGTTTGACCGGGCAACATTTGCCAATTAGCTTTTGCTGTTTCAGAGTCTTCTATGCTATGGCTTATATTAATGGGTGCTAAACATTCCTGCCCAAAGGTAAAAACCAAAATTTGGGAATAACCATTGTTTTTAAACAAATCTCTGCCTTCGGTATCATAAGCACGCAAACGACAAACATATTTTCTGCCCGGAATAAGCTGTGGTTCGGCAGGGCCATAAGTTATAGCTGTGTTCATGGTGGTAGTTTGATACAGCGGCATCATGGAGTTTATGGCATCGTTTGGGTTACGGTTATCCGGCCAAACTTCCACCAATGTAAATTCATACTCAGTTGTAAACGCCGAGTTGGGCGAACCGGTGTTCATGGGCATCCATGTAAAAAACAGGTTTTGCGGATTGGTAGCGGTAAGTGTTTTGTTGTTTTCGGGTAGCAGAAAACGGGGCGGGTCATTTAGCACCAGCCAGACAATTGCACAGGCATTGTTTGAAACCGGGACTCCTCGCCGATACTCAACTGCCTGAACGCAAAATTGGTATACCCCTTCGGGGAGTTTTCCTGTTTTTGCAAATTCCTGCTTACTAATACCCAAAAAATCTAGATTATTGGGATGTAAATAGGGCTCAAGCTCTGAACCTGAAATTTGTAGTATTTCGCCTGTTTGCAACTGTAAGGGAGTGGGCGTAAAATCTGCCCTGGTACTAAGTTCTACTCCGCTGCCTTTGATCGTAATATGTAGTTTTAGCTGAATATCGGGTTGGCTAATGTCTTTCAGCATTAGCTGTACCATCATTTTGTTGCTTGCCGTTGATGCATAATCTGATAAATAAACAGAATAGGGTGGTGTAATAATAATATTGCTTTGCACAGGGAAGTTTTGGGCAAGAGCGATGCTGCTTATTAAAACTAGTAGGATTATTGATAATGTTTTTTTCATGTATGTTAGTAACGAGTAATTATTCAATAGACAATATTCATTATTCAATTTAAAATGGAACTCAGATGACGCTGATTTGACGGATAAAAACGGATAAAATTTGTTTCATTTGCTTTTTTTTTACTAAATTTCAATTAGCTACTAAGACTTTCCAAGTTCTAAAAACTTTGCAAGTCAGTTA
This sequence comes from Bacteroidales bacterium, assembly GCA_029933755.1. Classification (GTDB taxonomy): domain Bacteria; phylum Bacteroidota; class Bacteroidia; order Bacteroidales; family NBLH01; genus NBLH01. The sequence continues at coordinate 4,375 of JAOZNO010000252.1, forward strand.
AAATTACCAGTTTTCAATATTTAATTAACAATAAACTTCAATTTCTTAACTTCTTTACCTGCAATTACATTAATAAAATAGAAGCCCGGTTCAAGCGACATCAGGTTGTATTTTACATTATAATTTTTTAAGCCTTTTTCAATTCTTGGGGCTTGCATTCTCATTCCATCCATACTGTATAAATCTACTTGTATGTTGGTTTCTGTTGCCAGTTCTATATCTATTTCAAAAATACCATTATTGGGATTCGGAAATAAATTGACTTTACGTATCAATACCTGCGAAAAATCTTTTTGCTCAGGCAAACTGTCTGCTGATAAAATGGTAATTTGTTTTTCAACCATTCCATTGCAACCACCCAGAAAAGCTTTCATGCCAATTGTGAAATCGCCTGTTTGCGAAGGTATTAGCTCTTTGTAACTTACGCCATCAACCGAGCGGGTAAATTCATTGGGTATAATCCATTGAACAGAATCGGGCACTGGCCACGAAATTTCAATAAGCACTAATGTATCCTCAATGGTAGATTCGGTAGATATTAAAAATGCTACTTCAAAAAGTCGGTCGTCGTATTTTACATGAAATTCTTTTTGCCCCGTACAGCCATTTTCATTGGTAACTGTAACAGAATAATCGCCCTGATCTTGTAAAACCACTGATTGACTGCTAGCCGAAAAACCATTATTTGAAGTCCAGTCGAAAGTAGCACCTTCGTTTCCTGCATCAATAGTGGCTGTTTGTCCCTGGCATAGAAAAATAGAATCAACAATTTCTATATTTACATTGTCGGTATTAAATAAATCAAAAGTTTGAAGCGAAACACAATCATGATCGTCCGTAATTTCAAGCTGGTAAGTTCCGGCATATAAGTTTGAAATGGTATTTGTATTGCCTAAATTAGGAAAATCAGTCCATTTAAAAGTGTAATTTGGTGTTCCGCCAATTGCTTCAACGGTTAAAAATCCTGTATTATCATTATCGCAAACAGGGCTTTCGTAATCACTTAAATTTGAACGAAGTTCATCGGGGGCGGTAACCTCCAAACTTTCAAATATATATGTGCAATTGACAGAATCTGTTAATGTACCCGAATAAAAACCAGGAGCTAAATTAGTTGCTGTGTTTGTAGTAAAACCTAAACCATCCCAACTTATAGTATAAGGTTCTTCGACATTGGTAATATTTAGCGTTAAACTTCCGCCACCTTCTGAGTCGGAACATAAGGCAGGGGTGTCTTGTGATGAAATTACTGGAACTAAAGTGCCTGAAATGGTAACTGTCTTTTCGGTTTTGCAATCTTTGGCATCAGTAACCGTAACGGTATGAATTGCTTCAGTAAGACTATCTGCCATAGCAGTAGTTTCATCATTATCCCACAAATAAGTAAATGGTGGTGTGCCACCATTAGGGCTAATCGTAGCTGAACCATTTGCCTCATCACATTTTGTGTGGTTTATTATGTTTGCTGATGCGGTTAAAAGGGGTGGTTGAGTTATTGTTACTTCTTTATTAACCATGCAATTGTTAGTGTCCACAACAGAAATAGTATAAGTTCCGGTTGATAAGGAATCGAAAACAGGAGATGATCCCGAAGATATCCATTGTCCCTTACTT